>CAXTJY010000369.1:0-4795 GCA_964244395.1 uncultured Rhodovarius sp. | reverse complement strand
ACGGTCATGTCGCGAACAGTAGCCACTGCCTGCGTGATGTTGTCCGGCTGACGACATCACGCGGGCGGCGGGGTCAGCCGCCGTTGGTGAGGTTGTAGTTCGAGATCAGGTCGTCGGCCTGCTGGGCGGCGGTGGTGAGCGCGGTCTGCGGGTCGCCGCCGGTGACGGAGAGAGCCGCTCTATCCCGTTGATCGCCGACGCGCCGGGCACGCCCGACCGCGGCAGCCATCGCATCGCCGCGATGGCCTGCGCGGTGCTGGCGCTGATCGCCGCTGGGCTGCCCCTCGCACGGCAATGGTGGCGGCTTTCCGGGACCGAGGCCCAGATCGCCGCGCTGGCCCCCGCCATTGCCGAGGTGGACAGGCTACGCAGGCAGATCGCGGCCCGAACCGGCGGCGCCGACATCCTGGCTGCCGAGGCCACCCGGCTGGGCAGCGCGCTGCGGGCCATCGCCACGCTGACCCAGGCGCTGCCGGACGGCACGCACCTGACGGCCATGACCATGCGGCAGCGGCAGATCACCCTGGGCGGGCAATCCGACAATGCGGCGCGGCTGATCCCGCTGCTTTCGGCCGAGCCGGCGCTGCGCGAGGTGAGCTTCCTGTCGCCGGTGACGCGGGCGGAGCCGGTCCGGGCGGAGATCTTCTCGATCAAGCTGGAGCTGGGCTCGTGAATGCTGCCCTGCCGGCCGGTCGGCGCGGCCAGGCCTTGGCGTTGGGCGTCACCGCGCTGATGGCGATGGTGCTGTGGCTCGGCGTGATCCAGCCGCTGCTGGCCTGGCATGACGATCTGGCGCAGGCCACACTCAACCGCGGCGCCGTGCTGCAACGCATGACGGCGCTGGTGGAGACACTGCCCGCCCTGCGCCGCCAGGCAGAGGAGGCGGGCGAGGCGCCGGCGGCCGCGGCGTTGCTGTCGGGAGCCACCGATGCGCTGGCCGGCGCTGCCTTGCAGACGCGCGTGCGCGAACTGGCCACGCAGTCCGATGTCAGCCTGACCAGCACCGAGACCCTGCCGGCCGAGGCCGCGGGCGGCTTTCGCCGCATCGCCGTGCGCATCTCCACCGCTGCGCCCTGGCCGGTGCTGGTGCGGCTGCTGGATGGGCTGGCCCAGGCAAGCCCGCGCATGCTGGTGGATGACGTGCAGCTGCGCGCCGGGGTGGTGGTGGGCGGTGGCCCGAACGTTCCGCTGAACGTGACGCTGACCGTCTTCGCCTTCCGAAGCGGCACGCCATGAGCGGCCGGCCGTTGCTGCTGTGGGGATTGCTCGGCGCCACGCTGCTGGCCGTGATCGCTGTCGAGCTGATTGATGCCCCGGCGGATCAGGTGCCCAACCTGGCCGCGCCCCGTCGCCCGCAAGCCGCCGGTGCGGCCGTCCCCACCGGGCCGAACCGCGAGTGGATCGCGCAAAGCCTGGCCCGCCCCCTCTTCGCGCCGGACCGCCGCCCCGCCCCCGAAGCCGCCGGCCCCGGCCTGTCCGGCCCGCCCCGGCTGACCGGCATCATGATCACCCCTGCCGGCCGCAGCGCCATCTTCGTGGCCGGCGAGCGGCAGCTGGTGGTGCAGGTCGGCGGCGTCATCGGCGCCTTCACCGTGCGCGACATCGCCGAGCAGCAGGTGATGCTGACCGGCCCCTCGGGCCCGCTGGTGCTGCGGCCCAGCTTCGGCGCGGATGGCGCGCCGACCGGCGCCGCGGCCGGCACGGCCGCCGCCTTCAACGCCGACGTCGCGCCCTCCGGCCTCGACATCCTGCGCAACGCCGCCCGGCAGGCGCCGCCGGTGCCGGGTGCCGCCGCGCCCCAGCCGGGGGTCGAGCAGACCGGCGGCGGCGGGCCGCCCGCCCAGCCCAGGCCGCCACTGCCAACCATTCCAGATTTCGCGCCGCCCCCCGGCAGCCTCGGAGCACCCCCCACGCGATGAATCGTCTTCTTCTGGCGCTCAGCTTGCTGCCTGTCCTTGCCGCGGTGGGGTGCCGGGATGCGGGCGAGCCTTTCCTCAACGCGCTGCCGGCCGGGCCGGAATCGTTGCAGCAACTCGCCCCCGCCGCCCGCGTCAGCGGCTCGCTGGGCACGCCGGACTCGCTGCCCGCGCCGCTGGTCAGCCTGGGCAGTCCGCAGGGCGTGGCCACCCCTTCGGCGCCCCGGCTGGCGGGCGGCGGCACCATCTCGCTGAACTTCGCCGGCACCGACATCCGCGAGGTGGTGGCGCAGATCCTGGGCGGCATTCTGGGCGTCACCTACACCATCGACCCCGCGGTCTCCGGCACCGCCACGCTGCGCACAGCGCAGCCCGTCTCCCAGGCGCAGCTGCTGCCCATCCTGCAGACGCTGCTGGCGCAGAACGGCGCCTCGCTGGTGCAGGCCGGCGGGGTGTATCGCATCGTTGCCGGCAGCGCTTCCGGCGCGCCGGTGGCAGCCAGCCCCGCAGGCGCGCCCCGCGCCCCGGGCGCGCCGCCGGAGGCCGGCGCTACTGTCGTGCCACTGCGTAGCGCCTCGGCCGAGGACCTGGCGCGGGTGTTGCAGCCCTTCGTCGGCGGCGGCGCCCGCATCGCGGCCGACCCCGGGCGCAACGCATTGCTGGTGGGCGGCGACCCGCAGGGGCGCGAGGTGCTGCTGGGCCTGATCCAGGCCTTCGACGTCGATTTGCTGGCCGGCCAGTCCTACGCCCTGCTGCCGGTCGCGGCCGGCGACGCGCGCGAATTCGCCTCCGCCATGCAGGACGCGCTGCGCGGCCAGGGCGGCGGCGCGCTATCCGGCGTGGTGCGGGTGGTGCCGATGCAGCGCATCAACGCTGTCCTCGTCGTATCCTCACAACGTTCGGCCATTGAACAGGCCCGCCGCGTCTTCGCCCTGGTCGAGCGCTCCCGCCGGCAGACGGTGCGGGGCTGGAGCGTGTATTTCCTGCAGAACAGCCGCAGCAACGACATCGCCTACGTGCTGCAACAGGCCTTCACCCCGCGCAACGTGACGGCGCAGCCCACGCCGGCCGGCGCCACCGCGCCGGGGCGCTCCACCAGGCAATTGAGCAGCGGCCAGGGGGGCACGGGCGGCGGCGTCGGCACCGGTGCGCCGGGGGCGGGCGGCTCGGCCGGCATCGGCGGCGTCAATCTAGGCTCGCCGCCGGGCCTGGGTACGGCGGCACCGGGCCAGGGGCAGGCCCTGACGACGCTGGCCGAGCCGCAAGGCGGGGCCGGCGGCGCGGCCGGCGGCGGCAATCCCCTGCTGGGCGGGCTGGACCCGACCGGCGGCGGCGGCGACAGCAACCCCGACAGCATGCGCATCGTGCCGAACCCGCAGAACAACGCCTTGCTGGTCTATGCCACGCCGCAGGAGCGCGACGCGGTGGAGGCCACGCTGCGGCGGCTGGATATCCTGCCCCTCCAGGTCCGCATCGACGCGGTTATCGCCGAGGTCACGCTGAACGACACCTTGCGCTACGGCACCCAGTTCTTCTTCCGCACCGGCGAGTTCAACAACCTGCTCAGCACCGCGGCCGGCGGCGCATTGGCCGGCGCGTTCCCCGGCTTCGTCTTCGCCGGCCGCGGGCTGAACGGTGCCCCGGTTGCGATCTCCGCCCTACAGGCGGTGACCGAGGTGCGGGTGTTGTCCTCGCCGCAGCTGATGGTGCTGGACAACGAGCCGGCGCGACTGCAGGTCGGCTCGCTGGTGCCCTATCTGACGCAGAGCGCGCAGAGCACGCTGACCGCGGGCGCCCCCATCGTCAGCTCGGTGTCGTATCGCGAGACCGGTGTCATCATGGAAGTCACGCCGCGGGTGAACAGCGGCGGCCTGGTGACGCTCGACATCGCGCAAGAGGTCAGCGACGTGGACCCGACGCAGACCACCGTGGGCATCAACTCGCCTACCTTCTCGCAGCGCGTCGTGCGCTCCCGCGTGGCGGTGCAGGATGGGCAGACCATCGGCCTGGCCGGGTTGATCCGCGATAACACCAGCCGCGGCAACCAGGGCATCCCCTATGTCCGCAACATCCCCTTGCTGGGTGCCTTGCTGGGCAACCAGAACAACACCCGCCAGCGCACCGAACTGCTGGTGCTGATCACGCCGCGGGTAATCCACGATCAGCGAGACGCGCGTGCGCTGACCGAGGATTTGCGCAACGGCGTGTTCAACGCTGCCCTGGTGCCGCAGCAGCTCAACAGCCTGGAGCCGACCGGCCCGTCCGACCCGCAGGCGCGCATCCGCCGGCGGCTGGGGCTGGAGCGATGACTCTTGCCGGCCGCGAGCGGGGCTTCGCCCTGCTCATCGTGCTGTGGACGCTGGTGATGGCGGCGCTGATCGCAACCCAGGTCACCGCATCGGGCCGCGGCGCCGTGCAGGTCGCCACCAACCTGTTGCGCGCGGCTGAGCTGGAGGCGGCGGCGGACGGCGCGGTGCATGAAGCGATGTTTCGCATGATGGACCGGGGCCCGGGGCGCTGGCTGGCGGATGGCACCACCCGCGCCCTGCCTGGCGGTATCAGCGTGACGCTGGTGGATCAGGCTGGGCTGATCAACCCGAACCAGGCCTCGCCGGCGCTGTTGATGTCGCTGCTGCGGCAGCTCGGCGTGGACGTCCAGCGGGCGCGTAGCCTGGCCGACGCGATAGCCGACTGGCGCGACCCCAGCGCCCAGCGCCGGCAGTTCGGCGCGAAGGCCGCCGAATACCGCCAGGCCGGCCGTGCCTATGGCCCGCCCGAGGCACCCATCCAGGCGATCAGCGAATTGAGCGCCGTGCTGGGCATGACGCCCGATCTGCTGGCGCGGCTGGCGCCGCATCTCACGGTGTATCGCGATGGCG
>CAXTJY010000368.1:3648-4805 GCA_964244395.1 uncultured Rhodovarius sp. | reverse complement strand
GCCGGTTGAGAATGAACCCATCGGTCGGGTATTCGCGGCCGAATTGGTCGTTGCTGTGGCCGACCTGCACCCGCACCTGCGTCCAGTCATTGCCGGGCGACACGTCCATCACGTCTACCCCATGCATGACGGAACCGCGGCGGATACCGGGGCCGCCCCAATTGGCGTGGTCGATCTCGATCAACCGAGCATTGACCACCCGGCTCACCACCGCAACGTGGCCAGAGCGCATGGCGCCAGAGCTGGGGAAGGAAAGGATGGCGCCGCTCTCCGGCCGGCTGGAGCGGGCGTACTGGCCGACGGCATTGTGCCACCAGTCCCGCCCGTTGCCGCTGATGTTCATACCGGTGACCGAGCGGGCATAGGGTACGCAGGAAATGCCGCCGCCGAAGCTGTAGCTGCTGGTGCCGCGCCGGCCTGCGTGGCCGCGGGACTGCCGCGAGGAAGCGGCGCGTTGGCCGCTCGGCATCGCCGAATAGCCGCCGCGCACCGAAACCTGCCGGAGGGCCGGCGCCCGGGTGGAGGATTGGCGGAAGGAAGACTGGCTGCCCCGGATATCGGGCCGGGCGGCTTCGGCGGTCTGAACAGGCAACGCGGAGAAACCAAGGCTCAGCGTCAGGCCGAGCGCAACCACATGATGTCGCATCAACAAATCCTTTGAAGCCCCGCGGGTGAAACCAAACCCGTTCCTGAGCGTTTGTTTGTCCCGCTGCCGATCAAGCGACAAGCACGGCCGTTGATACAAGCCGTAATGGGTCGTGATTTGTCGATACAGCCTGTGGATAACTTTTCGGCTTCGGACGATCTTCCTGTATATCCGCCGTCAGCTAGGAAATGCCACACTGTGTCGGCCCACATGCCACAGTCAGTTCACGGTGGTGTGATCCCGTATTCGAATCGTTTCGCCAATCTCGGGAAGGCGGAAATCAGTCATCCCGCGCGCTGCCCGAAGCCTCTCGGCGGGTTCTTCCATCGGCTCGGGCGTCAGGCGGAAGACGCCGTGGTGCATGGCCAGCGACGTCCGAGCGCCAACCGCCATATGCGCCTGCACCGCTTCCTCCGGCGTCATGTGCACCACCTGCATGAACCAGCGCGGGGCATAAGCGCCGATCGGAATCATCGCGAGGTCGAAGGGTCCCAATTCGGCCCCGATGGCG
>CAXTJY010000368.1:0-3638 GCA_964244395.1 uncultured Rhodovarius sp. | reverse complement strand
ATGCGCCCCCCAGGCAGTGTCGCCCAGGAAACATAGCCGGAAACCGCTTGGAAGCACGACGGCAAACCCACCCCACAGGGTACGCGAATGGTCATGCGGGCCACGCGCGGCAAAGTGCCGGGCCGGCAAGAAAACGGCCTCGGCGCCTTGCGGCAGACCGGCCCGCTCACCCCAGTCGAGGCCGCGGGCGCCGGGAATGCCCCAGGTCGCCAGCGTCCTTTCATTGAGCAGCCCGGTCAGGATCAGCGGCGCGTCGCGGCGGTGCAATGCCAGCAGGGTGGCTTTGTCCATATGATCGTAATGCGCATGGCTCAGCAGCACGGCATCCACCTTGGGCAAGGCGTCGAAGGCCAGGCCCGGCGGCCGCACCCGCCGCGGCCCCCACCAGGACAGCGGCGAGGCGCGGTCGGACCAGATCGGGTCAGTCAACAGGGTCAGCCCGGGGGTGCGGATCAGGAAGGTGGCGTGGCCGACATAAGTGACCAGCACCTCGCCCGGCTCCGGCGCCGGGAAGGGGTGAGGCCGGTTCTCGATCTGACTGGGCCAGGCGACGCCACGTTCCAGCAGCAATCGCGGCACCCTGAAAAAAGACTGACCCGCCGCGGACCCATCTGGATTGAGGAAGCGCACACCGTGCTTTCGGGCAGGCCCCAGGCTCAAGCCCGCACGCCCAGACGGCCCGCCATGTCCTGGATGAACTGCCAGGCCACCCGACCGGACCGCCCGCCGCGCGTCACGCTCCATTCCACCGCCGCGCGGCGCAGCGCATCGGTCTCGATCGGCAGCTTCAGCGCCTCGGCATAGCCTTCGACCATGGCGAAGAAGGTGTCCTGATCGGTGTTGTGGAAACCGATCCACAGGCCGAAGCGGTCGGACAGGCTCACCTTCTCCTCCACCGCCTCGGCCGGGTTGATGGCGGTGCTCCGCTCGTTCTCGATCATATCGCGCGGCATCAGGTGGCGGCGGTTGGAGGTGGCGTAGAACAGCACATTGGCCGGCCGGCCCTCGATGCCGCCATCCAGCACGGATTTCAGCGCCTTGTAGTCGGCATCCTCCTTCTCGAAGGAGAGATCGTCGCAGAACACCAGAACCCTGCGTTCCTGGGTGCGCAGCACATTGAGCAGCTCCGGCAGGGTGCGGATGTCCTCGCGCTGGATTTCCAGCAGGGCCAGGCCGCCTGGATGCGCCTCGTTGGCCGCGGCGTGCGCGGCCTTCACCAGGCTGGACTTGCCAGTGCCCCGGGCGCCCCACAGCATCGCGTTGTTGGCGGTGAAGCCGGCAGCGAAACGCAGCGTGTTTTCCATCAGGATGGACTTCTGGCGCTCCACGCCCTTCAACAGGCCCAGTTCGACGCGCGCCACCACCGGCACCGGGTCCAGCCGCGCCGGCGGGCCGGGGTGCCAGACGAAGGCGTCGGCCCCGGTGAGCGCCAGGCGCTCCGCCGGCGGCGGCGCCATGCGTTCCAGGGCTTCGGCGATGCGGAGGAGGATGGCGTCGGTCATGCCGGGGCGGTTTGGCGCGGATGGGCCGGCCGCGCAACTTGACGCGGGGTGCCCCGCCGCTAGGTTCCGGCCGCCATCACACACAGCGGAGCCACCATGTTCATTTCCCCAGCCTACGCCCAGGATGCCGCGGGCGCCGGCGCCATGGTGATGCAGCTCGCCCCGCTCATCCTGATCTTCGTCGTCTTCTACTTCCTGCTGATCCGGCCGCAGCAGAAGAAGATGAAGGATCATCGCGCCATGCTGACGGAGCTGAAGCGCGGCGACCGGGTCATTACCGCCGGCGGCATCGTGGCCGAGGTGAAGAAGGTAAATGAGGGGTCGGACGAGATCGAGGCGGAGATCGCCCCGAATGTGCGGGTGACCCTGGTGCGCGGCACCATCAGCAGCGTGATCCGGCCACAGGCGGCGAACGACGCCGCGAAGGGGTAAGCCCGGGGGGTGAGCCTGTCGTCAATGAGCGGATCAGGCTGCTGGCCAATGCGTTGGACCGGGCCGGAACGGCTTGCTTCACCGTGGGGATCGCGACACCCCTGGCCGGGTATGTTTACAATGTCGGAGGCTTTGGCGGGACCCTGACGATCGCCACGGTGCTCCTGGTGGTATCCGCTTGGTTCGCTGCCATCCTCGTCCTACATGTGGTCGCGCAACACCTGCTCGGAGGCTTGAGGTCGTGAACGAGATGCTTTTGCTGTTCGGGTTCGGTATGCCAGCCATCGTCATCGTCGGCGCGCTCATCGTGCTATGGACGCATCACCGCTGGCTGGCCAAACAACCCGGCTACGGCCCCAACGACCGCAAGGAGTGACCGCCCGCCCCTTGCCACGCCCCGCCGGGTAAGCTTTCACAACCGGCCATGAACATTCTGTTCGTCCACCAGAACTTCCCCGGCCAGTTCCGCCGCATCGCCCCCATCCTGGCCGCCCAGGGCCACAAGGTCATCGGCCTGGGCGAAAACCCCGCGCCCGCCATCCCCGGCGTCCAGCACATTCGCTACAACGCGCCGCGCGAGGGCAGTGACACCACCCACCCCTATCTGCGCCGCATCGAAGGTCAGGTGCGCCGGGCCCAGGAAGTCGCCCGGGCCGCCTCCGCCCTCAAGCGCGCCGGCTTCGTGCCCGACATCATCGAGGCGCATCTCGGCTGGGGCGAGGCCGGCTACCTGCGGGACGTGTTCCCCACCGCCCGCATCCTGCTCTATTGCGAATTCTTCTACCGCGCGCACGGCACCGATGTGGGCTTCGACCCGATGAACGGCACCATCGACCTGGAGCGCGAGGCCTTCACCCGCAGCCGCAACTTCATGCAGTTGCTGCAGCTGGAGGCGGCGGATTGGGGCGTCGCCCCCACCCGCTTTCAGCACGGCACCTACCCTGCCTGGGCGCAGGCCAGGATGTCCGTGGTGCATGAAGGGATCGACACGCGCGTGGCCACCCCGGATGGGCCGGCCGAATTCGCCCTGCCCGACGGGCGCGTCTTCCGCCCCGGCGACCCTTTGGTGACCTATGCTGCGCGGCAGATGGACCCGTATCGCGGTTTCCACACCTTCCTCCGCGCCCTGCCCGACTTCCAACGCCGCCGGCCGGGGGCGCAGGTGGTGATCGTGGCCGCCGGCGAGGGTGTCTCCTACGGCCCAAAACCGCCCGGCGGCGGCAGCTGGAAGGATTTTCTGTTGAAGGAACTGGAGGGCCAGCTTGACCTGTCCCGCATCCACTTTCTGGGCCACCTGCCCTACCGCGAATTGCTCACGCTGTTCCGGGTCAGCGCCGCGCACATGTACCTGACCTACCCCTTCGTCCTGTCCTGGTCGATGCTCGACGCCATGGCCTGCGGCGCGCCCATCCTCGCCTCCAGCACCCCGCCGGTGATGGAAGTGATGCAGGATGGGGTGAACGGCGTGCTGGTGGATTTCTTCGACGTCGCCGCCATTGCAGAACGCCTGGACTGGATGCTGGGTCACCAGGCGGAATTGCGGCCGCTGCGGGAGGCAGCGCGCCGCACCGCGGTCGAGCGCTACGACCTCGCCACGATCTGCATGCCGCGGCAGCTCGCGCTGCTGGACCAGGTGGCGCGAACCGGGGCTTCGACCGTCTAGCGCCAGTGGATGGATGGAGATCGCGTCCCGTCCCCGCAACC
>CAXTJY010000367.1:1812-4838 GCA_964244395.1 uncultured Rhodovarius sp. | reverse complement strand
GATGAGCGACGGGCAATCATGGAGGATCGCTCGCGCCACAACGCGGTGGGCATGGAGTACCTGCCGGCGGTGGCGCGGCGGCTGCACCACGCGCGCGACCTGGGCGAGGCGTGGGATTTTCTCACGTGGTTCGAGTACGCCGCCGCCGACGAACCGGCCTTCGAGGAGCTGCTGCGGCGGCTGCGCGCCAGCGAGGAATGGCTGCATGTCGAAGCCGAAATCGACATCCGGCTGGAACGCGCGGCGTGACCGAACTGCCGACCGACTATCACGCCGGCGCCGCCCAGGCCCGCCTGGTCGATCCCGTGCTGGCCAACCGCTACCTCGCCCACACCCAGATCGGCGACCCGGCGGCGGATGCGGCGATCGAGGCGCTGGCCGCCCATCCGCGCGACCGGCAGCAGCACTGGGTCGCCGCCGGCATCGAGTCCGGTGCGGCCGACATCGCCGACGCACCCGCCACGGTGCGCGATTTCTTCGCCGCTGAGCTGGCGACGCCGGATTGGTTCTACCCCGTCGCCGCCTGGCCTGGCTGCCGTGCCTTCCACGCCCATTCCCGGATGTTCGTCGCCGCCTTCGTGGGGGCCGTGCTGATCGAGGGCTTCGCCACCGGCATCAGCCGCTCTTTCGCCATCACCGGCCGCATCACCGACCAGGGGGTGCGGCGGCTGCAGCAGAACAACCGGCATCTGCTGGAGATCTTCCTGCCCGGCGGGCTGTCGGCGGAGGGCGAAGGGAGGCGGCTGTCCATCCGCATTCGCCTGGTGCATGCCCGGGTGCGCCGGCTGCTGTCGGGATCCGATGAATGGGACCAGGCCGCCTGGGGAATGCCACTGAGCGCGGCGCATATCGGCTTCGCCACCGCCGCCTTTTCCGGCCTGCTGCTGGAGCGGGCAGCGATGCTGGGCGTGTGGCTTACCGAGGCCGAACGCGCCTCCTTCATGCTGATCTGGCGCCGGGCCGGCGCCCTGATGGGGGCGCCGTCCGCCTTGCTGTGCACCACCCAGGAGGAGGCGATGGCCCTGCTGCGCGTGGGCCGGCTGTGCGAGCCGCCGCCGGACATCGACAGCATCATGATGGCCAATGCGCTGATCAACTCGGCGCCTTTGCTGGTAGGCATCGACGCACCGGCGCGCCGCAAGGCCCTGGTGAGGCGCATCTATGGCGTCTCGCGGCAGATGATCGGCGCGACGCTGGCCGATTCGTTGCGCTTCCCGGCGGCCGGGGGCGCCGGTGCGCTCGCGGCGATCCGGCTGCAGAACCGGGCGGAGGCGTGGCTGGGGCGGCTGCTGCCTGGCTTCGCGGCGCGGCGGCGGCGGGCACAGTTCCAGCAGATGATGGGGTTGTCGTTCGCCGAGAAGGGGGCGATCGACTACCGCATGCCAGGCGCATTACATGCGGAGAGGGATCGTCCCGGCTAAAGTACGATCCGCGCGCGCCGTGGCCCAGTGTGGACGGACATGCGGATCGCCCTCACCCCGGAACACTCGGATCCGTCAGCCGCTTATACTCCTCCAGCGCGAACCGGTCCGTCATTCCCGCGATGTAGTCGCACACCACCCTCGCGGCCCGTGGCGTCCCTGCATCCCCCGCCCTCCCCCGCCACTCATCCGGCAACATCTGCGGCCCGCCATGCAGCAGCTGGAACAGCATCTGGATCACCCGCCGGCTCTTCCCCACCGTGCGGTTCACCCGCCAATGCCGGTACATCCGCTCGAACAGAAAGTCCCGAACCGCCTTGTTCGCCACGGTCATCGCCTCCGAAAACGCCACCACTGGCCGCCCCGCCGCGCGCACCGCATCGGCGTCCGGCGGCGCCAGCGCCTCGATGCGGCGCGTGCTTTCCTGCACCACATCCTGGATCATCCGGCCGATAACCCGCCGCACCATCTCCGGCGCCAGCCGCTCTCCGGCCATGCCGGGGTGTTCCAGCTTCACCTCGTCCAACGCCGCCCCCGGCAGCGGCAGCGCGGCCACCTCCTCCATGCTGAACAACCGCGCCCGCAAGCCGTCCTCCAGATCATGGTTGTTGTAGGCCACGTCGTCGGCAATGGCCGCCACCTGCGCCTCGGCGCTCGCATGGCTCGCCAGGTCCAGGCTGTGGCGGAAGTCGTATTCGGCGATGTAGTGGGTCGGCTGCCGCACCGGGCCGTTGTGCTTGGCCAGGCCCTCCAACGTCTCCCAGCTCAGGTTCAGCCCGTCGAAGGCGGCGTAGCGGCGCTCCAGCAACGTCACATGCTTCAGGCTCTGCGCATTGTGGTCGAAGCCGCCATGGGTGCGCATGGCGGAGTTCAGCGCCTCCTCCCCGGCATGGCCGAAGGGCGGGTGGCCCAAATCATGCGCCAGCGCCAGCGCCTCGGCCAGGTCCTCGTCCAGCCGCAGGCGGCGGGCGATGCTGCGCGCGATCTGCGCCACCTCGATGCTGTGCGTCAGCCGGGTGCGGTAGTGGTCACCTTCATGGAAGATGAACACCTGTGTCTTGTACTGCAGCCGCCGAAAGGCGCGGGAATGCACGATGCGGTCCCGGTCGCGCTGGAACGGGCTGCGGATATTGTCCGCCGCTTCGGCATGGAGGCGGCCGCGGCTGGCGGCTGCTTGCACGGCATACGGCGCCAGGGCGCGAGGCGGCACGGGGAAGTCGGCCATGCGGCCTCCTGACTGTGGATAAACGGGCTGGCCGGCACTATGTTCAGGCCCAAGGAGATTCTGCCATGCCCAGCTTCGAAGTGACGCCACGCGCCGCGGCCGAGATCGCGTCCATCGCCGAACGCCAGGGCAAGCCGGGCGCGGCGCTGCGGGTGTCGGTCTCGGCCGGCGGCTGTTCAGGCATGCAGTACGGCTTCGACCTGGCCGACGCCGCCGAGGCGGACGACCTGGTGGTCGAACAGTCCGGCGTGCGGGTGCTGGTGGACGAAGTCAGCCTGGAGTTCCTCGCCGGCGCGCGGCTGGATTGGCACGAGGCGCTGATGGGCAGCCACTTCAAGGTGGAGAACCCGATGGCGGCGAGCGGCTGCGGCTGCGGCGTC
>CAXTJY010000367.1:0-1802 GCA_964244395.1 uncultured Rhodovarius sp. | reverse complement strand
CGCGCTCTATCCGGGGCGGCCGATCCGGCCCGCCGACCTCGGGCCGCCGGCGGTCGCCTGAGGCGCCGAGGCTTAGGCTGCGGCACGCCGGCCTCTTTCCGTACGATGCGGCCCAGGTAAGGCCGCGCGCCTGATCGGCGGCCGGCAGGAGGCGGCACCGCAGCCTGTTGCGCCACCCCGGGCCAGCTTGCATGCTGCCCCGGCGCCGGAACCCGGCGCGGGGAAACGACAACATCATGCTGCGCATTCTGGGCCGGCCCAACTCCTTCAACGTCCGCAAGGTGCTGTGGGCCTGCGACGAACTCGGCGTGCCTTTCCAGCGGGAGGATTGGGGCCGCGGCTACCGCTCCACCACCGATCCTGAATTCCTCGCCCTCAACCCGAACGGCCAGGTGCCCGTGGTGCTGGTGGACGGTCACGTCATGGTCGAATCCAACGCCATCATCCGCTACCTCGCCGCCAGCCACCCAGGTCCTCTGCTGCCGGCCGACCCGGCCGGCCGTCAGGCCATCGAGCGCTGGATGGACTGGGTCGCCTATGACGTCACCCACGCGCTGCGCGGCGCCTTCCTCGGCGGCCAGCTGCAGGAGGCGCCGTGGAACAACCCCTGGTTCGTCGCCCAGGGCCAGCAGGATCTGATCGAGCTGATGGAGTTGCTGTCGGCGCATCTCGCCGCGCATGGCCCCTACATGATGGGCGAAACCTTCACTCTGGCCGACATTCCCTGCGGCCTTGTCGTCAACCGCTGGTTCCACCTTAAGGCGCTGGAGCGCCCGCCGCTGCCGACACTCGACGCCTACTACGCCCTGCTGTCCGAGCGGCCGGCCTTCATGGCGCATGGGCGGAACGGATTTCCGTGATGCTGCCGCGTCGGCTGCTGGCAGCGGCACTGTCTGCCCCCGCCCTGGTCCAGGCGCAGGGCAGCGGCATCCGCGTCATCGTGCCGTACGCCCCAGGCGGTGGCGCCGACCAGGCGGCACGGCTGATGGCAGGCCCGCTGGGGGCGGAGCTGGGCCAGCCCCTGATCATCGAAAACCGCACCGGCGGCGGCGGCTCGATCGGTGCCGGGCTGGTGGCCCAGGCAAGGCCGGATGGCCAGACCATCCTCGTCGAGCCCTCCGCCCATGTCGCCAACCACGTGCTGCTGCGCGGCCTGCCCTTCGACTACACCCGGGATTTCGCACCGGTGGCGCAGCTCTCGGTGCTGCCGATGCTGCTGATCGTGCCGGCGGCCGATACGGCGCCCGACCTGACGGCCTGGATGGCACGGCTGCGCGAGGCGCCCGGCCGGGTCAGCTACGCCAGCGCCGGCAACGGCACCGCCTCGCACCTCACCGCCGCCCTGTTCCTCCGCCGCGCCGGGCTGGAGGCGGTGAACGTGCCCTATCGCGGCGGCGCGCAGGCGACGCAGGATGTCGTCGCCGGAAACCTCGGCTTCAGCATGGCCACCATCGCCTCGTCGCTGGCGTTGGTGCAGGGCGGCCGGCTGCGCGCCTTGGCGGTCAGTACGCCGGGCCGGGTGCCCAGCCTGCCTGCGGTGCCGGCGCTGGCCGAGGCGGCGGTGCCCGGCTTCGACATGGCGGAGTGGATCGGGCTGTTCGCCCCCGCGGCCACGCCGCCCGAGCTGCTGGACCGCCTGCATGCCGCCGTGCTGCGCGTGCTGGTCGAACCCAGCCTGCGCGCCCGCCTGTTGGAAAGCGGTGCCCTGCCCGGCATGGCCGGCACCCGCGCCGACTTCGCCGAATGGGTCGCCGCGCGGCGCGCGGAGACGACGGCGCTGCTCGCCGCCGAGCGGATCACCG
>CAXTJY010000366.1:0-4851 GCA_964244395.1 uncultured Rhodovarius sp. | reverse complement strand
GGGATGGTGGGCAGGTTCTCGAACATGGACTGGATGTTGCCGGCCATCAGGTCGTTCAGCGCCTGGGAGGAGCCGCGATACGGCACGTGCTGCAGCCGGATGCCGGAGGCCAGCATGAACAGTTCGCCGGCCATGTGGGTGGAGGTCGCGTTTCCCGCTGAGCCAAACGTGATCTCGCCCGGCCGCGCCCGGGCCATGGCGACGAACTCCAGCAGGTTATGGGCCGGCACCGAAGGGTGGACGACGATGACGTTGGGAAACTCGGCCAGGATGGTGACCGGGGCCAGCTCTGTCAGCGGGTCGTAGGGCAGGCCGCGATAGACCGAGCTGGCGGCATGGATGCCGATGGAGCCCAACAACAGCGTCGTGCCGTCGCCCGGTGCGCGGGCCACCTGCTCGGCGCCAATATGGCCGCCGGCGCCCAGCCGGTTGTCGATCACCACCTGGGTGTTCCAGCGTGCCGCCAGCGCCTGGCCGGTGAGGCGCGCCAGCACGTCGGCCGAGCCGCCAGCGGCGAAGGGCACCACGATACGCACGGGGCGCGTGGGCTGGGCGAGCGCCGGCAGGGCAAGCACGGCCGGCAGCAGGCGACGGGCGATGGCCATCATGGGGTTCCTTCGGGGCACCACCATTGCGCCATGCCGCCTGCCGGCCACCAAGCCCCCCGGGGGATGTCCGATCCGGTTCCGCGGCCGGAAATGCTCGCCGGCTGGGCAAGGGCGGCGTCGCCAGCCGGATCGGAATGGGTTAAGACCGCGAAAAGGACAGGTGGCCGAGTGGTTGAAGGCAGCGGTCTTGAAAACCGCCGAGGGGGCAACTTCTCCGTGGGTTCGAATCCCACCCTGTCCGCCAGTTTACATACGGGCCATGCTCTCCACCACACCGCACGCCGCGCTGAGTGGCAAGTTTCCCGTGGCTTTCGGGGTAGAGCCGTTGACTGGCCCGGCGCCGAGACGGCCAAAAATCGCTTTCCGGAGTCTTTCCTTTCTGGACCTCCTGACTGGGGCGACTTGGTGCTTAGCGACCGTGTAGGTCGCCAAGCAGGCCTCAAGCTTGCCGAAGACACTGCGAGGCCGGGCACAATGAAGCCTCGGTCGTGCTACCGCCGGTGCCGCCTCCAGCACAGCCTCCGGTGCAGCGCCTCGGGGCGTCCACCCATTCTGCCCCCATGCCTTGCTCGTCCCCGAACATCGGTAAAATTGCCCACGGACACCGCTCGGTTTTGTGGCAAGGTTCCGCTGCCTGCATTTCCCAAAGCAGGCGGCAGACGCATTTCCGTCAGCTACCTTTAGTGAGATTGAACTCGTATTCAAGGAGGCCAAAATGATACGCAACGAACACTTGATCTATGACGTAGGTTTCCACCGGGGTGAAGATACAGACTTTTACCTAAAGAAGGGATACCAAGTCATAGCTTTCGAAGCTAATCCAATTTTAGTCGAATTGGGCCGCAAGCGTTTTGAAATGCAAATCCGTTCAGGACAGCTTCAAATCGTTGCAGGAGCCATCGCACCACCAAGCAGCACAGGCAAAGTGAGCTTTTATGTAAATGAGCGTTCGGCTTGGGGGACCATTGATACCGACTGGGTGAATAGGAATACAGGCCTGGGCACCGAGAGCCGCAAAGTGGAGGTCGACGAAGTCAACATCGAAGAAATTTTCACCAAATTCGGCATACCGTTCTATCTGAAAATCGATATTGAAGGTGCGGATGGTCTTGTGTTGGATGCCCTCCAATACTTTCCCGAAAAGCCGATGTTTGTTTCTGTTGAAGTAAATTCAGTTAATTTAACAGATCTGAATATGGATTTAGAGAGGATTTTCAACCTGGGATATAAACAATTTCAGTTGGTTCCGCAAAAAAACATTCAAGGGTCAGTCATTCAAACGAAAAATCTACAGGGGGTTGGCTTTGATTACATTTTCCCGCCCCATGCTTCGGGTCGCTTTGGAGACGAATTGTCAGGATTTTGGATGGATCGTGACGCCGTCACAAGTGTGCTGAAGCCGCCTTTTGGTTGGCAGGACCTTCATGCGACCTTGCGAGAAAGCAGTCTGACCAACGTCGCCTTGAAGCGGCCTGCGACGCAAAGCTCGACATCTCGTTGGTCGGTCGATCCTAACCCGGATGTTGATGCCTGCATTGCCAACAATGGCGACGTGGCTTCCAACGTATTTTTTCACACCAGCAAAGAAATGAACCCTTGGTGGCAGGTCGACCTCGGAGGCATGTTCACAATCGAAAAGGTCGTTATCTTCAATAGGCTTGAGCACAAGGCCCGACTGAGGAAATTTACCCTTCTGGGCTCGCATGACGGAGCTGAATGGTTCTCAATTTTCCAAAAATCGGACGAGAAAATTGATGCTGTATTCCAGGCGAATATTCAGGGGCGTTCGGTGACGCGGTTCGTTCGATTGAGACTTGATGGGTTCGATTTTTTACATTTTCGAGAGTGTCAGATTTTTGGGGAACCCGCCCACTCGCTCACCTGAAGTACTATGCTTTTAGGGGAAAGCATCTAAGCGCATGTCTTGCACTCGCTGTAGCCGCCACAGCTGTTCACCTGAGGCGGGAGTGACTGCCGAAGTCCGAGTGGTGGATGCAGCCGCCCGTGGATATCGGATGGGCGTGATTAAGAGCCTCTCGTCTGCAACAGTTTGTCCGGGCGAGGTCTGCGCTTCGATGTTGAATATGAAGGCGACCGCTTCGTCGACCCGATACTTAGTCCGGCAGCCCAGTTTGAATTCCACTTCACCATCCCATGGCTAGACGTTTGCCTTGACGAAGCGCTGCTGTATCCGGTCACCAGCGCGCCGCGCGGCCCCGAAGCAGCAGCAACTGCGCCGCCTTAACCGCAGTCGTGATCAGCAGGATCGCCATCGCCATGGCTGCCGCCGCCGCCGCCTGCCCCGCCTCGTCCATCTGAACCACCGCCACCGAGGCCGGCTTGGCACCCGGCCCGTACAGGAACACCACGGCCGACACCGTCGTCATCGCATTGACGAACAAATACACCCCGATCTCCAGCACCGCCGGCAGGCTGATCGGCAGGATCACCCGGGCGAAGGTGTGGGCCACGGGCACCTTCAGGCTGGCGCCCACCGCCTCGAATTCCGGGTCGAGCTGACGCAGCGCCGTCACCGCCGTCAGATGCGACACGGTGTAGAAATGCACCATGCAGTTCAGCACCAGCAGGCCGGTGGTGCCGTACAGGAACTCCAGCGGGTTGCTGGGGTGATTGAAGAACAGGATGTAGGCCAGCCCCAGCACCAGCCCCGGTACCGCCAGCGGCGCGAAGGCGCAGATACGGACGTAGGCCGGCAGTGCCCCCTGCCGGTCCAGCCGCTCCACCAGATAGGCCACGACGAAGATGATGGGGGTGCCCAGCAACGCCGTGAGTCCGGCCATCCGCACCGAGGTCCAGAGCGAACCCCAGCCCTCGGAATCGAAGCGGTCGAAATCGTAATTGGCCAGCGTCAGGCTGAGGTTGTACGGCCAGAACCGCACCAACGAACCGTATGCCGCGACGGCGACGATGCCGAGCAGGCCCAGCGCCACAGTGCCGCACAGCAGCAGCAGCGGCAGGTCGCGTGCGGCGCGCGGCTTGGCCCGGTAGCGCACGGCGCGGCCGGAGATGCCGCCGGCCTGGCGGCCCTGCGCCCAGCGCTCGGCAAAGAAAGCCAGGATCGCCGGCAGCAACAGCACCATCGCCACCACGGCGCCCATACTGAAATTCTGCTGGCCGATCACCTGCTTGTACACATCGGTCGCCAGCACTGGGAACTGGCCACCGATGACTTTGGGAATGCCGAAATCCGTCATGACCAGGGTGAACACCACCACGGCGGCGGAGACGAGGCCGTAGCGCGCCGCGGGCAGCGTGACGTCGAGGAAGATGCGCAGGCGCGAGGCCTTGAGCGTCTCCGCCGCCTCGAACAGCCGCGCATCGGCCATGGCGAGTGCCACGGACAGGATGATGGCGGCGGGCGGGAAGCAGTAAATGGATTGCGCCACCACGATGCCGGCGGCGCCGTAGATGCTGCCGCCCTCCGCCAGAAGAAAGCGCAGCATGCCCTGATTGCCGAACAGGTAGATCAGCGACAAGGCCGGCAGCAGCGAGGGCGCCAGGATGGGCACCAGCATCACCGCCCGAAACAGTGTCCGGCCGGGGGTGCAGGAGCGGGTGAGGCCATAGGCGTAGCCGAAGGCAATGGGCAGCACGATCAGCGTCGTCAGCCCCGCAGTCCAAAAACTGTTCCAGGCGGAGGTCAGCAGGGCGGGGTTGGCGATGTACGCGGTGAAATAACGGAGGCCGACGAATTCGCCATCCGGCCCCTGAAACGCGCGGGCGAGCAGCGTTGCCAGCGGCGCCACGAAAGCCGCCGTCAGGAAGATCGCCGCCAGCGCCGCGCCCATCCGGGGCATCCATTCTGCCCGTGAAACGGCGCCGGTCTGGCCAGGCCGCGCGGCCGCCGCCGCTTCAGCCATGCCCGGCGAAAAGCATCAGCCGCTCGGTCGGCAGGGCCAGATGCAGCATCGCGCCGAGCGCCAGGCCGGCCTGGCCCTGCGGGATTTCCGCCTGGAGCGCCAGCCCGGCCGCATCCAGTTCCAGCCGGCAGACCGAGCCGAGAAATTCGATGCCGGTCACGCTGGCGGGTATCGCATCCTCTCCGGCCTCGCGCACCTTTACATCCTCAGGCCGGATGAAGGCGGTCACGGGCGTGCCTGACGCCCATTGGGCGGCCGCCGCCGTGGGCAGGTGGCGGCCGCCCGGCAGCGCGATGCCGCCCGCCGTTACCACCCCGGCAAAGCTGCTGCTCCGCCCTACAAATCCGGCGACGAAGGCATTC
>CAXTJY010000365.1:0-4858 GCA_964244395.1 uncultured Rhodovarius sp. | reverse complement strand
GACGCCCACGCTGCGACCATTCAGCCCCGTGGTGCCCCGCCAGTGCGAGACGCCGGCATGCCAGGCGCGCCTTTCCTCATCGACCAGCCGGAAGACCCGGCCATCCTCCTCGACAAGATAATGCGCCGAGACCCCCGCCGCCGGGTCGCGCAGCCGTGCCAGAGCCTCGGCGCCGCTGCGCATCCCCGTATAGTGCAGGATCAGCATGTCCACCGGCCCGTCGCGCGCATCGTGATTCGGGCTCGGCGCGGCGATCGGTCGCACTAAAGCTTCCGCGACCGCTTGATGCGGTCCCAGGCGTTGTTGATCTCGGCGACCTTGTCAGTCGCCCGCTTGGCAAATTCGGGCGTCACGCCACGGCCCAGCAGCGCATCGGGATGGTTCTCCCGCATCAGCCGGCGCCAGGTGGCGCGCACCTCATCGTCGGTCGCGTTGGCCGGGAGGCCCAGCGTGGCATAGGGGTCCACGCCCTGCTCCTGCGCCGCGCGTGGCCCCTGCCCGTCCCGCGCGCGCGTCCAGGCCTCCGCATCCAGGCCGAAGCCCACCTGCACCCGCTGCAGGAACGCGACTTCGCCCCGCGTCAGCGGCGCATCCGCCCGCGCAATGGTAAACAGCGCTGCCAGCACGTCCTCCAGCATCACCTTGTTGTCGGCGAAGGCCTGGCCCACCCGGTCCGCGAAAGGCTCGAAGCCCTGCGAATCCTCCCGCGCCTGGTCGAACAACTGACCCACCTCCGCCATGTTGGCGGGTGGAATACGGAACATCCGTTTGAAAGCGTCGATCTCTTCGCGCTTCACTGGCCCGTCGCATTTCGCCAGCTTGGCCGATAGCACGACCACGCTCACGGCAAAGAGCTGCTCCCGGCTTCCCAGCAGCGACGCCAGGTCGGCCCGGCCCACGCCGCTGTCGGCGGCATGGCCCATGGCGGCACCCAGCACCGCGCCGATCGGCCCGCCGGTCATGAAGCCGGTCACGCCGCCGATGATCTTGCCCCAGACGCTCAAAACCCGATCGATCTCCGCCCTTGCGCGCATCGGCGCGTGCCGCCAAACCCAATGCCAGGATATCAGGGCGCCATGTGTTCCATTCCAGGCCAATCGCGTCCAGTGCAGGGTTGCCGATGAGCCGCCGGCGGCGCCTGGCGCTGCTCGCCGTCCTCGCCCTGCCGCTGCTGTTCGCCGCCGCCTTCGCCCTGCCCGCGCGCATCGACTGGGACGGCTACCGCCAGAGCCTGGCGCAAAACGCCAGCGCCCGGCTCGGCCGTCCCATTGGCCTCAATGGCGGTCTCCGCCTGCGCCTGCTGCCGCAGACGGTGCTGGAGGCGGACGGCCTGACCATCGGCACCGCCGGCGACGGGGTGGAGCTGACCGCCCGCGCCATGCGGCTGCGTCTCGACCCCTGGTGGCTGATCATTGGCCGCGTTGTGGTGCGCGAGTTGGTGCTGGTCGGCGCCGACATCCGCCTGCCCTGGCCGCCCGGCGCATTGCCGGCGCTGGATGCGCTGGACGACCTCACCTCGCTGGATGCGCGGCTGGAGGACAGCCGGGTGCGCATCGCGGGTGCCAGCATCGAGGGCCTGTCCGCGCGCCTGCTGGCCGGCGGCCCGGCGGATGCGCTGCGTGCCGAAGGGCGCCTGAACTGGCGGGGCCAGCCACTCAGCTTCACCGCCTCGCTGGGTCGCGCCGGCGAAGACGGGGTGGCGCCGCTGGAGATCAGCGGCCAGGCAGCAGGCAGTCGCATCTCCGCGCGCGGCGTGCTGCTGGCGGAAGGCGGCTTCGAGGGGCGGCTGGACGCCGCGGGGCAGGACCTGTCTGCGCTGCTGCCGACGCCGCGCGGCGCCTTCACCGCATCGGGCCGCATCACCGCGACGGCCGAATTGGTCGGCGTGGACCAGTTGGCGCTGGATCTGGCGGGCCAGAGCGCCCGCGGCGGCATTTCGTTGCGCCTGACCCCGCCGGCGCGGGCCGATAACCCGTCGCCGCCGGGGCCGCGGCTGGACGCGGCGCTGCTGGCCTCCCGCCTCGACCTCGAAGCCTGGACCCAGGCGCTGCGCGACGGCGACACCCCGGCGCTGCCGATCGGCCTGGACCTGTCCGCCGAGGCGGCGGAGTTCAGGGGCCTGGCGCTGCGCCGGCTACGGCTGGCGGTGCAGCTGGAGAATGGCCGCATCCTGGTGCCGGAGGCTTCGGCCGAGCTGCCCGGCGAGGGCCGCATCGACGCATCCGGCGCCGGCACCGCCAATGCCAGCGAATGGGCGCTGCGGTTCCGCGCGCGCCGGCTGCACGAGGCGCTGTCCGCGTTCGGCCCACTGCGCCTGCCGGACGGCGCGGTGCCGGATGGCGCCGCCAGCGGCACCCTGAAGCTGGTGCTGGACGAGCGCCAGGCGGCGTTCAGCGACATCGCCGCCAGCCTGGACGGCAGCAGGGTGGCCGGCACGGCCACCTGGCGCTGGGGCGACCGGCCGGTGCTCGGGCTCGGGCTGGAATTCGCCCGGCTGGAGCTCGACCCGTGGCTGGCGCTCGGCGGCGCGCTCGCCGGCACCGACCTGAACCTGCGGATCGCAGCCGAACGGGCAAGTTGGCGCGGCATCGGCATCGAGGCGCTGAGCCTGGACGCGGCGACCGAGTCCGGCCGGCTGGTGCTGCGCCGCGGGCTGGCCCGCTACGCCGGCGCCGACGTCACCGCCTCGGCCAGCGGCACGCTCAGCCCGGCGCGGGTTCAGGAGGCAGTGATCGAGGCGCAGGGCTCCAGCGTGGCCGCGCTGGCGACATACTGGTTGACGGTGCCGGCGCCGTTCGGGCCCCTGCCGGCCCGGCTGCGCGCCACCCTCTCCGGCCCGCCCGAGGCATTGGCGGTGAGCTGGCGATGGACGACGCCCGGCTGGAGGCGCAGTTGCTCGTCGACGCGCCGCGGTCGCGCGCCGCGGGCACGATGACCCTGCGGCATCCCGGCGCCACCCGCCTCCTGGGGGAGATGCTGGGGCGCGAGGGGCGCGATTGGCTGGGCGACGGCTCGCTTGCGGTGATCGCGCAGGTCGCATTGAGGCCTGGTCTGCTGGCGGCGGAAAATCTCGATGTCGTCGCCGGCGGCTTGCGGCTGCGGGGGCCGCTCGCGCTGAACTGGGAGCAGCCGCGGCCGCGGGTAACCGGCCAACTGGCGGGCGAGACTTGGCAGGTGCCGGCCTGGCCCGAATCCCTGTCCTTCGCGCCCCTGCTGGGCTTCGACCTGGAGTTGGGGCTGACTGCCGGGCAAGCGGTGCGGGAGGGCTGGCCCGAGCTGGACGAACCGCGCGCCCAACTGCGCCTGGAAGCCGGACAACTGGCAGTGGAACTGACGGAGGGGCGGCTTTCAGGGGGCGCGCTGCGCGGCAGCGGGCGCCTGGATGCTCGGGCAGTGCCGCCGCGCTGGACGGCGGAGCTGCAGCTCGATGGCGCGCGGATCACCGCGCCGTTGCTGGGCCATGCGCCGGACGTCGAGACCGGGCAAATCGACGGGCGCCTATCGCTGCAGGCCTCCGGCCACGGTCCGTCGGCCTGGCGCGCCAGCCTAGGTGGCACGGGCGAGGTCACGCTGCGCGACGGCGTGCTCATCGGCTTCGACCTGAGCGCGCTGAGCCATGCCCTGGCCGCCCCCGGGATGCCGGGGCTCGATGCGGCGCTGGCGGAGGGCGGCACGCCCTTCCACCGCCTGTCGCTCCCCTTCTCGATTCAGGCCGGCCTGGCCCGGCTGGGTCCGCCGGCGTGGGAAAGCGAGGCAGGGATCGCCGGCGCGTCGGGCCAGGTGGACCTGGTGCGCGACACCATGGATGTGCGGATTGCCCTGCCGCAGGCGGCCGGCCCGGAGATCGGGCTGCGTTTCGGCGGGCCGCTGGACTCTCCCCGCCGGCTGGCGGAAACCGGGGCGTATCGGCGCTGGCGCAGCGAAAGGGAGTAGGGACATGGCGGCACGAGAAACGGCCCTGGCGCGGGCGGCGGAAGCCTTTGATGGCGGCGGGTTCCGCAACCGGCTTTCCGGGCTGCTCGCCTACCGCTCGACCAGCCAGGATCCGGGCCACGACGCCGATCTGCGCCGCTACCTCGAAGAAGGTCTGCGCCCCTGGGTGGAGGGCCTGGGCTTTACCGTGGCGGTGCACGACAATCCCGAGCCGGGCTTCGGGCCTATCCTGACCGGCATCCGCATCGAGGACCCGGCCCGGCCCACCGTCATCCTGTACGGCCATGGCGACACGGTGCGCGGGCTGGAGGACCAGTGGAGTGCCGGCATCGCCCCCTGGAGCCTGACCGAGCTGGACGGCCTTTGGTACGGCCGCGGCAGCGCCGACAACAAGGGCCAGCACGTGCTGAACCTGACCGCGCTGGAGACCGTGCTGGCGGAGCGGGGCGGCAAGCTGGGCTTCAACGTCAAGCTGCTGATCGAGATGGCGGAGGAGCGCGGCAGCCGGGGCCTGCGGGAGTTCGTCGCCGCCAACCGCGGGTTGCTGGCGGCGGATGCTCTGATCGCCAGCGACGGACCGCGTGTGGACAAGGCCCTGCCGACCATCGCCACCGGCACCCGCGGCACCTTCCATTTCGACCTGGTGCTTAAGGTGCGTGCCGGCGGCGTGCATAGCGGCCATTGGGGCGGGCTCACGACCGACCCGGCCATCGTGCTGAGCCACGCGCTGGCCAGCATGATGGACCGGCACGGCAAGATCCTGGTGCGCGACTGGCTGCCAGGGAACGGCGTGCCGACGGCCGTGCGCGGCGTGCTGGATGGTTGCCCGGTGGGCGGCGGGGATGGGGCGGCGACGATCGACGAGGGCTGGGGCGAGCCGGGGCTGACCAGCGCCGAGAAAATTTATGGCTGGAACAGCCTCATC
>CAXTJY010000364.1:0-4859 GCA_964244395.1 uncultured Rhodovarius sp. | reverse complement strand
ACCTGCGGCAGTTCCTGCCGAAATACTCGTCTGTTGAGGCCCTGACGCAACAGGCCCGGGCGGCCGGGTTCGACAGCTGGGTGCAGTTGTTCAAGTTCAAGTCCGACTGGCGGTTGAACACCGAGGTCCCGGTGGTGGGCGCGTGGCGGACGGTCCAGGCGATCAACACGCAGGTGTGGGCGCTGGAGCGCAACCCGTTCTTCTACGAGGTGGATACCGCGGGCAACCAGCTTCCCTACATCGATCGCATCCAGATGCCGCTGGCCGAAAACCCCGAGGTCGTGAACCTGCGGGCCATCACCGGTGCCTACGACTACCAGGAGCGGTTCATCGATCTCAGCAAGCTTCCGGTGCTGCTCGAGAACCAAGAGCGCGGCCGCTACAAGGTCCATCTCGACCTCGGGTTCAACGGCGCGGATTCAGCCCTGTTCGCCAATCCGACCTATCTCGCCGATCCCGAGATCGGCAAATGGCTGGCCGAGCCGGATTTTCGGCGGGCACTGTCGTTGGGCATCGACCGCGATCAACTGAACCAGGCGTTCTGGCTGGGCCTGGGCACGCCCGGGTCTGCCATCCCCAGTGCGGAAATTCCGGAAAGCCCAGGTGAGGCGTGGCGGTCCCGCTGGTCGACCCATGACCCAGCGCAGGCGAACAAGCTGCTGGACGCGCTGGGCCTGGCAAAGAAGGATAGCGAGGGCTTCCGCCTGCGAACCGACAACGGCCAACGGCTGCGCATTGAAATCCTGGTCAGCCAGACCCTGTCGGCGACCTGGCCGCAGCAGGCCGAAATGATCGTGCAGCAATGGCGCACGATCGGCATCGCCGGCGACGTAAAGGTGCTGGAACGCGGCATGGCCAGCACCAGGATCCGCGGTGACCAGCAGCAACTGCTGATGTGGACCAATATCGGTACGGACCAATTGTTCCTGAACCCACGCTACGTGCTGCCGATGGACCCTGGCTTCGGCGTTATGAGTACCGCCATCGCCCGTTGGTTCGCCTCAAACGGCACGGCGGGGACGAAGCCGCGAGAACCCGAGATGCTGAAGGCGCTGGAACTGTTCCGGGGGGCCGCGCGCGAGCCCGACGAGCAGCGGACCTCGACGGCACAAGAGATTTGGAAGCTGGTCGTGGAGCAGCAATGGTCGATCGGGATTGTCGGCCAGTCTCCGGCCATCCTGGGCGTCCGTGTCGTCAGCAACCGTCTGCACAACGTGCCGGGCCGGACCTGCATCTCTCAGCATTGCCGGACGCCCGGCGGTGCCCGACCTGAGCAATGGTACCTGAACTGATCGGCCGGAGATCGGGGACGAAGCGGCGGACTCACAGCCCAACTACCCCTACCACCCTAGATGGTCGCGCGATCACACTGCGACCCAGGGTTAACCATTCTTGAATTGCAAATGTAACACATTCGTAATGGTATGTTAATGAACGTGAAGAACGAGCAGACGCTGGAACCTGAGATGCCGCTTTCGTAATTGCTCACCCTGGGTAGCCGTCGCGGGTTAGCGTGCTGAGGGGCGCCGGAGCAGCAGAGAGGGATTTACACGGTCACGGGCGACTCGATTTAAGGTAGGCGTGCGCCCCGCGATCAACCTTGCCGCGATGACCCATGGCGAGAAGAACGCGCTGATCCTCTCGCCGCTGCCGCTGGTGCAGCAATTTAAGGACGCGCTGGCCGAGATCGCCGTGCTCAAGGCCCGCATCGATGAACTGACCCGCCCGCCCAAGACGCCGGACAACTCCTCCACGCCGCCTTCGAAAGCCGCCAAGCCCGACCGCTCCGTGCAGAAGGAACTCCGGAAACGCATCGGCCGTTGCCGCGAGCACCTGACGATGTTCGTCGCCGACCGCGACATGCCGGCAACCAACAATCTGTCTGAGCGCGCCCTGCGGCCGAGCGTGGTATTCCGCAAGGTGACGAATGGATTTCGAGCGGCGTGGGGTGCGGAAACCTACGCGGCGTTCCGCTCGGTCGTCAGCACGGCAAAAACCAACGGTGGAACAGTGCTGGCGGCCGTGCAGCAGGCACTACGCGGCGAGGCGGCTTGCGCACCGGGGTGAGCAATTACGTTCAACCTGCTGTGTCGATGCTGGCGCGGCAGTCTTCTCTGCCGGCAAGAGAATTTCGTCGCCGGAGCCGAACTGCTCAAGCGCACGTTGAGAGATATCCCAGGCCATTCCTTCCAGATGCACTACACCAGGTTCCTCGGCGAGTTTGCCCACGCGGCGGGCCAGGCCGGCAAGGTCGACGAGGCTGCTGAAGCGATCGACAAGGCGCTGGGCCTCTGCAATCGGCTCGGCGAGCGCTGGAGCCTTGCTGAACTGCTTCGCGTCAAAGGCGAGATAGCCCTGATCAGGCGCGGTCCCGACGCCGAAGCTTTCGCCCAGGACTGCTTCGGACAGTCTTTGGACTGCGCGCGCCGACTGGGGGCGCTTTCGTGGGAGCTGCGGGCAGCCATGAGCCTTGCAAGGTTAGACCAATGTCGCGGGCGAAGCGGCCAGGCTTATACTGGCTCGCTGCGGTATATGGCCGCTTTACCGAAGGCTTCCAAACCTACGACCTGGTAGCTGCGAGGCGACTTCTTGACAGGCTCGGATGATGTCAGCGGGCATCTCGTTAAAGACCTCGCCTGCAGCCTTAAGGATAGACCAGCTGCCGCCCGATCACCTGCCGACTTGGCCCGTAAGTCGCTGCGACAGATCCCACAGCCTGACGGCGTTCGCGGGGTCGAGGGCGTAGCCGGCATAGCCTCCGGTGAAGTCGGCAGGACGCCTGGTGACCTGTTCGGCTTCGTTGCAGTCTTCGAAATAGCGCCCGCCGATGCCGTCCAGCAGCGGCGACGCTGCCAAAAGCACGGTTGTTGCTGCGCCTTGTTCAGGAGTCTTGCGGCGTTCGACCGGAGTTTTCAGTCCCCCGGTATGCTTTTGCAACCCGGTAGCAATGGCGCCGGGGTTCAGCGCGTTCGAAACAATGCCGTCGTCGGCCCACTGCCGGGTGATCGCGACCGACAGCAGCGCAGTGGCAGATTTCGATTGCCCGTAGGCGCCGATGGGGGTGTAGGGCACGAAGTCAAAGCCGAGGTCGTCGAAGATGACTGGGGAGAAGAAGTGGCCGCTGGAGCTGATCGAGACGACGCGCGCGCCGTTCGCGGCATGCAGGGAGCGGCGCAGACCCGATGCCAGCACGAAATGGCCGAGATAGTTGGTGCCGAATTGCAGCTCGAAACCCTGCGGCGTCCGCTCCAGCTCCGGCACGGCCATGATGCCGGCATTGTTGATCAGGATGTGGAGCGGTCCGAACCAGTCGGCCACAAAGGACTGCACCGAACGGAGGTCCGACACATCGAGTGGCCGCACCCCGATGGCCCTGTTGCCGGTGGATTGGCGCAGTTGCTCGGCGACCGGCTGCGCGGCCGCCGGCCGCCGGACCGCCAGAATGATCTCGGCGCCGGTCCGCGCTAGCACGCGCGCCGTTTCCAGGCCGATCCCCGCGCCGCCGCCCGTGATGATGATCCGCTTGCCGGTGAGATCAATGTCGGCGGCGACGTCTGCGGCCGTGGATTGGAATCCGAAGGGCGTGGTAAGACGCTGCATGATGGCCTCGTGAGTTGGGACCGGGCGCCGACCCCGACGATCGGCCTGGATTGGTACGATGCACCTGGCCGGAGGCGGCACCGTTAGACCTGCGCCGAGCCGCCGTCCACGAACAGCTCGCTGCCGGTGACGAAACTGCTATCGTCGGAGGCGAGGAACAGGGCGACGCGGGCGCTCTCCTCAGGCGTGCCCAGCCGAACTAGCAGGGCTGACTGCGCTGCCAGCGCCACTGTCTGCTGTTCGCATCTCGTCCGACGATGCTAGGGCGTTCCAGCCCGGCGTGGATGTGGCACCAGGGGCGAGGACGTTCACCCGGATCCGTCGTGGCGCAAGGTCCAATATCCAGCTGCGCGCGAAGCTGCGAGTCTCCGCCTTGGTCGCGCTGTAGACGCTGTCAGCGGTGGACCCGGTGAGGATGATGAAGCCACCGTCGCGCATCAGCGGCAGCGCCGCCTGGACGGTGAAAAGCGTGCCTCCTACGTTGGTTGAGAAGGTTTGTTCGTAATGCGCCTCGGTGATGTCGGCCATGCGGCTGCGCATCCGCCACTCCAAGGCCGACCAGGAAGGCGAGGGGGCGGAGGTCGGCATCGCCCGCTTCGCACGCACCTGCCCGGTACGGGCCGTCGAAGCTTGGCTGCGCGCTTCCCGGATCACCTACGGCCCGGTGTTCCGCCGCCTGACATCGTCCGGCACCATCGAGGGCCGGCTGACCGGCAACGGCGTCTGGAAGATCCTGCGGCGACGGGCCGACCAGGCCGGGCTCGTCGTGCCCGATGGCGAGCGGCTGTCGCCGCACGGGTTGCGGGCGGGCTTCATCACCGAAGCCTACCTCAACGGCGCGCTCGACGAACAGGTCATGGCCCACGCCCGCCAAAAAGATATTTCGACGACGCGGCGCTACCGCAATCGCGCCAAGACGGTGGCGGCAAGCCCTTCCAAGCTGCTCAACCTGTGACGCTCGTGGTGGCGAAAGGGGGCAGGAGGGAGGGAGTGGAGGCAGCGCCGGCGCACACCGATTGGTTGGCGCAGGCGTTGCGGGTCAGTGGGCCGGCAGGTGACGTGGGAGAGTTCCGGGCGGCGGCGGTGGGGGCGGCGGCGATCCCGTGGGAGCTGGATCTCGACGCCGAGGAGGAGCGGTTATTGGCCCCGATGGCCACGCTCGGCGTGGGCGCCCGCATCCTGGCGCGCGAGCTGCGCGACGCCATCGCCGCCCACCATGCGCGCGTGCTGGCCCAGGTCGAAACCGGCAGGGTGTGCCC
>CAXTJY010000363.1:0-4885 GCA_964244395.1 uncultured Rhodovarius sp. | reverse complement strand
CGAAGCCACCCTGCCCGCGGGGCGGCGACACCCAGCGGCCGTCCACCCGGCCCTCGAAGTACCGCACTTCGCCATCCGGCCAGGCCAGCGCCAGGGTGCTGACGAAGGCGGCATCGGGCGGGCCGCCGGCCGCCTCCCGGGCCACCCGGGCCATGGCGGCGGCGTAGTCGCGGCTGCCATCGGGCTGGATGGCCCAGTCGGCGGTATACACGCCCGGCGCGCCGTCCAGCGCCGCTACCATCAGCCCGCTGTCATCCGCCAGCGCCGGCAGGCCGGTGGCGCGGGCGGCGGCCAATGCCTTGATCGCAGCGTTCTCGCGGAAGGTGGTGCCGGTCTCCGCTGGTTCCGACAGGCCGAGTTCGCCGGCGCCGGCGACCTCGTGGCCTGGCGGAAGCAGGGCCTTCAGCTCGGCCAGCTTGCCGGCATTGTGGCTGGCCAGGACGAGACGCCCTGGCGACAGGCGCCGGCCATCCAGAGCCTGCGCGAGCCGCCCGGCGTCGCCGGACAAAGGCTGCGCGTCATCCGCCGGTGGCCTCCGCCGTTCACTCAAGCCCGACCGCCTGGCGTTGCGCGGCGAAAATCTCGTTGGTGCCGGCGCGCGCCAGGCCCAGCAGCTCCAGCAACTGCGCCTCGCTGAACGGCGCGCCCTCCGCCGTGCCCTGCACCTCGACCAGGCCGCCGGTACCGGTCAGCACGAAGTTCGCATCCGCATCCGCCTTGCTGTCCTCGGCATAATCCAGGTCCAGCACGCAGGTGCCGCCCCAGATCCCGCAGCTCACCGCCGCCACCTGTGAGGTGAGTGGAATGGCACTCATGATGTTGTTCTTTACGCAATGCTTCAATGCCAGGTGCAGCGCCACCCAGGCGCCGGAGATCGAGGCGCAGCGGGTACCGCCATCGGCGTTCAGCACGTCGCAATCGACCGTGATGGTCATCTCGCCCATCGCCTTCCGGTCCACCACGGCGCGCAGGCTGCGGCCGATCAGGCGCTGGATTTCCTGGGTCCGCCCGGATTGCTTGCCGCGCGCCGCCTCGCGGTCGCCGCGGGTGTGGGTGGCGCGGGGCAGCATGCCGTATTCGGCGGTGACCCAGCCCTCGCCCTTGCCGCGCAGGAAGGGGGGCACCCGGCCTTCGACCGAGGCGGTGCAGAGAACCTCGGTGGCGCCCATGCGGATGAGGCAGGAGCCTTCCGCGTGGTGCGAGAAGCTGGTGTCCATGCTGAGGCTGCGCAGTGCGGACGGGGTGCGGCCGGAGGGGCGCGAGGTGCTGTTCATGCGGCGCGGCTTAGCAGGGTATGGTGGCTTCGGATACGACGTGGATACCCTGCACCCAAGCTCCCAGCCGGCTGCAACCCGGCGCGGCGTCAGGCCACGGCCGCATCTATCGCATCGCCGAACCGCTCCACGATCATGCCGATCTCGGCCGCCGTGACGTTGTAGGGCGGCGCCACCAGCACGTGGTCGCCGCGCTTGCCGTCGATGGTGCCGCCCATCGGATAGCAGGCCAGGCCGCGGGCATAGGCCTCCTCGCCGACCCGGGCGTGCAGCTTCCGTGCCGGGTCGAACACCGCCTTCGTTGCCCGGTCCGTCACCAGCTCGACCGCCCAGAACAGGCCGCGGCCGCGGATGTCGCCGACATGGGCGTGGTTGCCAAGGCGTTCCGTGAGCTGGGTTTCCAGCAGCGCGCCCATCGTGTTCACATTGGTCAGCAGATCCTCATCGCGGATGACCTCCTGCACCGCCAACGCCGCGGCGCAGGCCATCGGGTGCGCCTGGTAGGTGTGGCCGTGCATGAAGCCGCCGGAGCCGTCGCGGATCGGGTCGAGAACCCGGTCGGACATCAGAATGCCGCCGATCGGCTGGTAGCCGCCGCCCAGCCCCTTGGCGATGACCTGGATGTCCGGCGCCACGCCCTCTGCCTCCCAGGCATGCAACGTGCCGCAGCGGCCCATGCCGGACATCACCTCGTCCAGGATCAGCAGGGCGCCGTGCCGGTCGCACACCGCCTTCATGGCGGCGAAATAGCCGGGCAACGCTGCGACGCAGCCCAGAGTGGCGCCGACCACCGTCTCGGCCACGAAGGCGGCGACGGTGTCGGGCCCGACGCGCTGGAACTGGGCCTCCAGCTCGTCGGCGAGGCGCTGGACATAGGCGGCATCGCTCTCGCCGTCGGCCTGGTCGCGATAGGCGTAGCAGGGCGAGACATGGCTGAAGGCATCGGTCAGAATCGGTGCGTACGGCGCGCGGCGCATGGCGTTGCCGCCCATCGCCAGGGCGCCCAGCGTGTTGCCGTGATAGCTCTGCCGCCGGGCGATGAAGTGGGCGCGCTGCGGCTGCCCCAGCTCGACGAAATGCTGGCGCGCCAGTTTGATGGCCGCTTCCATCCCCTCGCTGCCGCTGGAGACGAAATAGGCGTGCGTCAGCCCGCCCGGCGCGTGGCCGACCAGCATGTCGGCCAGCTCCTCGGCGGCCGGGTTGGTGAAGAGGGCGGTATGGGCATAGGTCAGCTGGTCGAGCTGCTTATGCATCGCCGCCAGCACATGCGGGTGGCCATGGCCCAGGCAAGCGACGGCGGCGCCGCCCGAGCCGTCCATCACCTTGTGCCCATCGGCGCCGGTCAGCCAGATGCCCTTTCCGGATATTGCGGCAGGCGCGGCGAGGCGAAGGTTGCGATGAACGAGATGGGTCATGTCAAAATCCCGACGGTCGCCCCTACCATGCAACAGGCGATGGTGGCGGCCAACAGGCTGGGCCAGCCCAGCCGCACGATATCGGCCCGCCGCTCGGGGCACATCGCGCTCATCCCGCCCAGCATGATGCCCAGCGAGCCGATATTGGTGAAGCCGCACAGGGCGTAGGTGAGGATGAGGCGCGAGCGCTCCGACAGCCCGGCACCGCCGGATTGCGCAAGGCCGAGGTAGGCGACGAACTCGTTGATGACGAGCTTCACGCCCAGCGAAGACGCCACGATCCCCGCCTCAGCCCACGGCACTCCCATGGCGAAGGCGAGCGGCCGGAACAGCCAGCCGGCGATCTCCTGCAACGTGACCCCCAGCGGCGCGATGATGCCGTTCACCAGCGCCACCAGCGCCACGAAAACGATCAACATGGCCATGATTCCGAGCAGCAGCTGCAGCCCGTCCATGGTGCCCTGCACCAGCGCCTCCATGGACGAGGTGTAGAGCGGCGGGGAGCTGGCGCTGGCAGGGTCTGGCACAAATCCTGGCTCCGGCGGCCGCATCAGCATCGCGGCGAGCACCGAGGCAGGCGCGGCAATGAGCGAGGCGGCGAGCAACTGCCCTGCGGCGTCCGGCACCACAGGCGCCAGGATGGTGGCATAGATCACCAGGGTATTGCCCGAGATGGTGGCCAGCCCGGCTACCATGACGACGAACATTTCGGAGAGGGTGAGCCGGGCCAGCCAGGCGCGGATGAGCAACGGCGCCTCCACCATGCCGACGAAGACGTTGGCGGCGACCGAGAAGCCGGCCGCCCCGCCCAGGCCAAAGGCGCGAGTGACGGCGCGGCCCATCACGCCCACCAAAGCGGGAAGCACGCGCCAGAGATACAGCAGCGCCGACAGCGCGCCGACCAGAAGCACCAGGGGCAGCGCCTGAAAGAACAGGATGAAGCCGGCGCCGGGAAACGGCTCGGCGAAGGGCAGCGGCGCGCCGCCGAGATAGCCGAAGACCAGCGAAGTGCCGGCGGTGGTGGCCCGCGCCAGGGCGTTCACCGCATCCCCGACATAGGAGAATCCTGCCCGCAGCGGCGGCACATGCAGCATGGCGACGCCCAGCAGAAGCTGGCCGGCCAGCCCGGCCAGCACGACGCGCCAGGTGACGCCGCGGCGGAAGCCGCCGCAGGCCCAGGCCAGCAGGCATAGCGCCAGCAACCCGGCGGCGGATTGCGCCTGCATCATGTCTCCTCGTCCTGCTCGACCTCGATCATCGTGGCTTCCAGCCGCAGCACATCCACGCTCTGCGAGTCGGGCAGCAAGTCCACCTGGCGCAGCGTCCTGGCGATGGCCTTGGTGCGGGTGCGGGCCGCGCCAATCGTGGTCGAGACGGTCCCTACCTGCTTGTTCAGCCTGTCCAGCACCGTGTCCATCTTCGCCATCTCCCCCTTGGTGGCGGAGAGCAGGCGCTGTACCCCCTCGGCATTTCGCGACAGGGCGTACTGCACGTAGCCCAGCTGGATGTTCTTCAGCATCACCGGCAGCATGAAGGGGCCTGCCAGGTAGATGCGGTGGTTGCGCGCCAGTTCGTCCACGAGCCCGGGCATGCGCGCGACCTCGGCATAGAGCCCCTCGGTCGGCAGGAACATGATGGCATAGTCGGTGCTGCGCGGCGGGCAGATGTACTTGGCGGCAATCTTCGCCGCCTCCATCCGAACCCGCGCCTCCAGGGCCTTGCGCGCCCGCGCCTCCTCCGGCAGGTCGCCCGCCTCGTGCGCCACGATCAGCCGCTCGTAATCCTCGGACGGGAACTTCGCATCGAGCGGCAGCAGGGCGCGTTCCTCGCCGCCCGGCATCACGATGCAGAACTCGACGATATCGGCGCTGTCGTGCCGCAGCTTCACATTGGTCTCGTAGGCACCGGCGGGCAGGAAGTCGTCCAGCATCGCCTTGAGCTGCGCCTCGCCCCATCCACCGCGCGTCTTGATGTTGCCGAACAGCCGCTTCAGGTCACCGACCTGCGTCGCCACCGACTGCACATTCCCCATCATCTGCTGGATGGCGGCGAACTGGTCGATGACGCGCTGGAAGCTTTCGTTCATCTGCTTCTCGACCGCGCCGGCGAGCTGTTCGTGCACGCTTTTCTGGATGTCGGCCAGTTGCTTGCCGCTGGTCTCGGCCATCTCCTTCAGTTTGGCGTCGAGCAGGGTGC
>CAXTJY010000362.1:4041-4897 GCA_964244395.1 uncultured Rhodovarius sp. | reverse complement strand
GCGGGGCCCGGCTGGTCAACGGCGTGGCCGGCGCCATCGGCGCCGCGCTGCCCATGGCGGTGGCCGCCGCTGCCGCCCGGCCCGGCAAGCGCGTGCTGACGCTGATGGGCGACGGCACGGTGGGCTTCCACATCGCCGAGTTCGACACCGCCGTGCGGCATCGCCTGCCCTTCGTCGCGGTCATCGGCAATGACGGGCTGTGGAACGCCGAACACCAGATCCAGCTGCGCGACTACGGCGCTGCCCGCGCGCATGGCTGCGCCCTGGGCCCCGCCACCCGGTACGATCTGGTGGCCGCCGCGCTGGGCGGGCATGGCGAGTTCGTGCAGCGCATCGAGGAGCTGGAGCCCGCGCTGTCCCGGGCCTTCGCCAGCGGGCTCCCGGCCTGCGTGAATGTGGTGATCGCCGGCCAGCCAGCGCCCCTCATACAGATGTGAGGAGCGGGGGCCGGCGCCCGTCATCCGGACGTCAGCCCCAACCGCCGACGCAGCTCGTACATCTGGTCCAGCAACGACAGCACCAGCGGCAGCGCCGTCTCGTTCACCTCGAAGATCTCGCGCAGCTCCAGGATGAGGCGGATCCGTTCGGCGTCGAATTCGGTGAAGACCGGACCGTCCGGGCCGCGCTCGGCCCGAATGTGGCCGGCCACCAGCCAGCCCTGCAATTCCTCCTGCCGCAGCGCCGGAAAGTCCCGCAGCAGGACCGCCACGGTGATCACGGCGCGCCCTCCAAACCGGCGCGGGGGTCGAAGGGCTCGGACTTCCAGCCGCCCAAAAACTCCTCAAGCGCTGCATCCGGCGGGCCAATCACCACGCGCAGGGTGACGATCAGGTCGCCCGCCGGGTCGCCGGCCACG
>CAXTJY010000362.1:458-4031 GCA_964244395.1 uncultured Rhodovarius sp. | reverse complement strand
GCAGCCTGATCTGCCGCCCGCTGTCGCTGTGCCTGGGCAGGGTGACGCGCAGCCAGCCGCCGGGCGTCGGCACCTCGACCGGGCCGCCCAGCACCGCTTCCGGCACGCTCACGGGCAGCTCCATCAGCACGTCGCGGCCGTCCCGGCGCCACAGCGGATGCTCCGCCACCCGCACCTCGATCATCGCATCGCCGGCCGGACCGCCCTGCCGCCCCGCCCCGCCCTGCCCGCGCAGCCGCAGCACCTGGCCGCTGACCAGGCCGGGCGGGATCTTTACGCTCAGCACCCGGCCGTCGGGCAGGGTCAGCTGCTCGGTCTTGCCCAGCACGGCGGCGGTGAATTCGACGTCCAGGCGGTACGCCTCGTCCTCGCCCCTGCGCGGCCCCCGCGTCCGGGCCTCGAACATGTCGGCGAACAGATCCTCGAATGTGCCGGGGTCCACGCCGGGGCTGTAACGCTCGCCAGCCGCCGCCTCGGCGTGGCGCCGGTAGCCGCCCGGGCCACCGCCCATACCAGGCCGCCGCTCCTGACCCTCGGCGTCGATCTCGCCGCGGTCGAAGCGCGCCTTCTTGTCGGGGTCCGACAGCAGATCATGCGCCGAGGCCACCGCCTTGAACCGCGCCTCCGCCTCCGGCTTGCCGGGGTTGAGGTCGGGGTGGTTCTGTCGCGCCAGCTTGCGGTAGGCGGCCTTGATCGCCGCCTCCGAAGCATCCCGCTTTACGCCCAGCACCTGGTAGGGGTCATCCGCCATGCCGCTCATCTGGGGACCCCGTGGGTGCCGCTCAACCGTTCAGCAGCGCGTCGATCTCCGCCTGCGCCATGTCGGCCTGGCTTTGCGCCGCGGGCTGCACCGTGTGCCGTTCCGTCGCCACCAGCAGCTTCTCCACCGCCACAGGGGCGCGCGGCATGAAGCGCTCCAGCATGGTCTCGACCTGCTGCAGGTGCTGGATGGCACGGCGCACCCGCTGGCCGGTCACATCCTGGAAGGAGCAGGCCTCGAAGATCGCGTTCACCCGCGCCGCCAGCGCCTGGATCGAGCCGGGGTCCCGGCCGCCGCCATGGATCCAGTCCTGGATCGCCTCCGCCGCCTCCATGATGGTGTTGGCCGCCGCCTCGGTGGCGACCACCACCGCCTCCAGCTCCACCCCGCTGTTGCGGCTGGCCAGAGTGGGCGCCGCGACCAGCCCGGCGATCTGCTCGTGCATCTGCGTCAGCTCCTGGCTGAGCCGCGCCTCGTTCATGTCCACCAGCTCGACGCTGGCATGCAGCTCGGCACTCAGCTCCGCCACCCGCCGGTCGAGAAAGCGGTGCAGGGCGCTGAAGCCGGGCTGGGTTTCCTCGCGCACCACCGCGCGCAGGGCGTCCAGCAGGGCTTCGTCCAGAACCATGGTCATGCGGGCAGCCTCCCCTCGCTGTCGGCGAATGGGGGCAATCTGCCAGCGGCAGGCTGAACGGAGGGTTAGCGCGGCATCCGCGCCGGCAAGTGCCTTGGGGCGAAACCGCCCTTTGGCGACCCCCGCTCATCCGGGCAGCGCCTTCAGCTCCGTCTCCACGAAGCTGAGCGGCGCGCCGCCGGCATTGACCACGTTGTGCTCCACCCCGGCGAGCCGCTGATAGGACACGCCCATCTTCATCTCGGCGGTGGCGGTGCTGCCATCGCCCATCTCCAGCAGCACCTCGCCATCGGTCACCGGCACCACGATGTAGTACAGCCCGTGCCGGTGAAACCCGGTCTCGGCGCCGGGCGCGAAATCCCAGCGGGTGACGCGGACATGCGCGTCATCCACCTGCACGGTCGCGGTCGCCGGCTCCCGGCAGCGCAGCGGCTCCTTCATTCGGCGGCCATTTTCTGCGCCAGGCCGGGCAGCGGGATCGCCCCCGTGCCCTGCCAGGTCGCCCAGGCGGCATCGGCCTGTGCCGTGGGCAGCGCCAGGTGCGGCGGGCGGATGTTGCGCCAGCGCGCGTCGCCGGTGGAGCGGGCGATCACCTCCCGCAAATTCGGGATCAGCGGCGCCGAATTGGCCGCCCGCCGCGTCGCCGTCAGCACCGCCTGCGCCGCATCGGCCTCAGCCCCGGTGCGCTTGGCGTAGACTATGCCGCCCCAATGCGCGTTGGTGTTCCCCGCCGCCGTGATGCAGCCGGCGCCGCCATCGGCCAGAATTTGCTGCACATACTCGTCGCTGCCCGAATACACCTCGAAGCCGCGCGAGGCGTAGGCGTCGATCATCGCCTTCATGTTGGCGTAGTCGCCCGAGCTGTCCTTCACACCCTTGAATACGCCGGGATGCGCATCCAGCAGCCGCCCGAGCAGCGCCAGGCTGAACGGCACCGCCGATTGCTGCGGGAAATGGTAGAGGTAGAGCGCGATACCGCCGCCCACCCGCTTCGCCACCTGGTCGAAATAGGCGAACAGCCCGTCATCGCTGGGCGCCTTGTAGTAGAAGGGGGGCAGCAGCAGCACGCCGCGGCAGCCCAGGCCCTTGGCATGCAAGGTCAGCTCCACCGTCTCGGTCAGGCTCGACACGCCGGTGCCGGGCATCATCTTCGCCGCAGGCACCCCGCGGGCCACCAGCCCTTCCAGGATCGCCTTGCGCTCGCTGCCGGAAAAGCTGTTCGCCTCGCCGGTCGTGCCCAGCACGCCCAGCCCGTTGGCGCCATTGGCCAGCAGCCAGTGCGCATGCCCCGCCATGGCATCCAGATTGGGGGAGAGGTCGTCGTTCATGGCGGACAGCACCGCCACGTTGATGCCGCCGTAGATCGCGTCCTTCATGCTCTTTTCCTTTTCGGTAGTGGTCCGGCCTGGCGGGGCAGCTTGCCCGGCCATGGCACGACATGATCTTCCAATGCCCCCGAATCGCGCTCCCGCACCACCCGGTTCGCCACGCTGATGCCGGCCTCGACCACCGTCTCCGCCCGGCCGGAGACCAGCGGGTGCCACCAGGCCAGGTCCCGCCCCTCCTGCACCAGGCGGTAGGCGCAACTGGGCGGCAGCCAGTCGATCTCGTTCAGCAGCGCCGGGGTGAGCTGGATGCAGTCCGGCACGAAGCGCCGCCGGTCGCCGTAATTGGAGCAACGGCCGGTGCCGCCATCCAGCAGCCGGCAGGCGACGTTGGTGAAGTGCAGCTTTTCCGTGCGCTCCTCCCGCAACTTGTGCAGGCAGCAGCGGCCGCAGCCGTCGCACAGGCTTTCCCATTCCTCGGGCGTCATGGCGTCGAGCGTTTTGCTGTGCCAAAAGGGCGTCATCGCGGGATTGTAGGGGCGAAAGCGCCGGTATCCAACCGGGCGCCCCCGATGGACGGATAAGAGGGAAGTGATGGACAAGCTCAACAAGTGGTTCGCCGCCAATCAGCTGATCGGCACCATCGCCGTCTCGGCGCTGACGGCGCTGCTGATCGGCCTGATTCTGGGCGTGCTGCGCGGCCCTGGGCCGGCCGGCCGGGTCGGCGTGGCGGGCGAGCGTGGCGCGGTGGGCGCCGCCGGCATCGCGGGCACGCGGGGCGAGGTGGGGCCGGCCGGTCCCGCCGGCCCGGCCGGGGTGCAAGGCCCGGTGGGGCCGCAGGGCATCGCCGGCGG
>CAXTJY010000362.1:0-448 GCA_964244395.1 uncultured Rhodovarius sp. | reverse complement strand
CGACGCGAGTCAGCCGTTCCGCGACAGCCTGGAGCAGGGCATCGCCGGCGGGCTTGGCCCGCAGGGTGAGCGAGGCGAGGTCGGCCCGGCCGGCGCCGCCGGACCGCAAGGCCCGACAGGTGCTCAGGGCGGCGCGGGCCCGGCCGGTGTCGCGGGGCCGCCTGGCCCGGCGGGCGAGACCGGCCCGGCCGGTGCCGCCGGCGCTGCCGGCGAGCGTGGCGCGGCAGGGCCGCCCGGTGCTGGCCAACGAGTCGTTGACGATCAGTGCCAACGGCAACGTCGCGACCGCGCCGGCACCGCATGTTGAGCTGTCGGCATTGGAAGTGAAGTCGTCGTCGGATCTTGTGGCGGTTCGGCAGCAGGGCGACAAACTGCTGCTCGACGTGAAGCCAGACGGCACACTGGACGGCTCCGGCGGCGTGCTGTTCACCGCGGACCTCGCGCGCCT
>CAXTJY010000361.1:0-4906 GCA_964244395.1 uncultured Rhodovarius sp. | reverse complement strand
GGCTCGAACAGGCTGAGGTCGATCACCTGGCCCTGCCCCGTCGCCTCGGCGTGGCGCAGCGCGATCATGGCGCTGGCCGCGCCATGCAGCCCGGCATAGGCATCGCCCATGAACATCGGCGGCAGCACCGGCTCGCGGTCGGCGAAGCCGTTGATGGCGGCGAAGCCGGAATAGCCCTCCACCAGCGTACCGAAGCCCGGCTTGTGGCTGAATGGCCCGGTCTGCCCCCAGCCGGAAATCCGCACCACCACCAGGCGCGGGTTGCGCGCCAGCAGCAGCTCCGGCGGAAGGCCCATCGCCTCCAGCACGCCGGGCCGGAAGCTCTCCACGAAGATCGCCGCCCCCTCCACCAGCCCCAGCACGGCCTCGATGGCGGCGGGGTGGCGCAGGTTCAGGCACACCGACAGCTTGTTGCGGCAGATCGTTTTCCAACTCGTCTCGTGCCCCGCCACCTTCCACGCCCGCAGCGTGTCGCCCTCCGGCGGCTCGATCTTGATGACCTCGGCGCCGTGGTCGGCCAGCACCTTGGTCAGCATGTTGCCGGCGACTAGGCGCGACAGATCGACCACGCGCACCCCGCTCAGCGCGCCGGTGGCGGTGGGGTCGTACTGCTTGCGGGCGATCATTCCGCGCGGATGCCGGCGCGGGTCGCGACCTTGCGGTAGCGCGCGATGTCGGCGGCCAGCTCGGCCTGGAAGGCAGGGCCCGGCGCGAAGGTGGGGCGGGCGCCCTCCGCCTCGTAGATGCGCGCGACGTCCGGCTCCGCCAGCGCGTCCCGGATGGCGGATTGCAGCGTCGCACTCAGCGCCGGCGGCAGCCCGCGCGGCGCCAGCAGCCCCCACCAGATGCTGGCCTCGTAATCCAGCCCCGTCGAACGCACCGTGGGCGCCGCCGGATTCGACGTCGGCGCCCCCTCGGCCGCATAAGCCAGCAGCCGCACCCGCCCATCGCGAATGGCGCCGGAGGCGCTGGCCATGGTGGTGATCAGCAGCGGGATGTGGCCGGCCACCAGGTCGGTCACGGCAGGCGGCATGCCGCGATATGGCACGTGGTTCAGCCTGATGCCGGCGCGCAGGGCAAAATACTCGGTGACAAAATGGTTGATGCCGCCGGGGCCGGAGCTGCCGAAATCCACCTCGCCCGGGCGGGCGCGGGCATAGGCGATCAGCGCCGGGATGTCGCGCGGCGGGAAGTCGAGCGCGGTCAGCACCAGGAAGGGCGCGCGGGCCAGCAGGGCCACGGCCTCAAAGCTGGTCTGCGCGTCATAAGGCGTGCGCTGGATGACGGCGGAGGCGGCGAAGCTGGAGGAGGTGACCATCAGCGTCAGCCCGTCGGCCGGCAGTTGCGCCACCTGGGCGGCACCGATGGCACCGCCGGCACCGGGCCGGTTCTCCACGATGACGGGCTGGCCCAGGCGGTGCGTCAGCTTCTCGGCAAGGGGGCGGGCTATGACGTCGTTCGAGCCACCGGGCGGAAAGGGCACGACGAGCCGCACCGGACGGGTGGGCTGGGCCAAAGCGGGGGCGGCCATCAGGGCCAGAGCGGCGCGACGATGCATGGCAGCAACATGCCAGCCGTGCCGCCATCCGCGAAGCCCGGCAGGCGGGTCGGCGTGCTTGGCCGTGCGCGGGGCGCGGTAAGTCTTCCGGCGGGCAAGAGCGGGCGTGACGCCGGCCCCGCCGCTGGGTGGAACGACGGCGCGGCCGCCCCTTGCCGCTCGGCAACGCAGGGCGCGCGACGCTGGGGGGCGCGCAAGACGGCGTTGCCGACGGGTTGCGGACGGGGGCGGCAAGCCCTCGGGGCAGACGCGAATTAGCGCCGCATGCGCAACTGGCGGCCGGGGCGCGACCCCGCCTATGCTGCGCAAAACGAGGGAAACACGTTCATGAAGAAGCTCATCGCCGCCGCGCTGCTGGCCACCGCCCTGCCCGCCATCGCCCAACCCCTACCCCGTGCCGCCCCCGAATCCCTGGGCTTCTCCACCGAGCGCCTGAACCGCATCCGCACCACCATGGAAGCCGACATCGCCCGCGGCCAGTTGCCCGGCGCCGTTGTCGCCGTCGCCCGGCGCGGCCAGCTCGCCTATTACGAGGCCTTCGGCCGGCTGGACGGCGCCGGGGGCGGCGCGGCGCCCATGCCGCTCGACGCCATCTTCCCCATCGCCAGCATGACCAAGCCGATGACCGGCGTGGCGCTTATGACCCTGTTGGAGGAAGGCCGCCTGTCGATCGGCGACCCGATCAGCCGATTCTTCCCCAGCCTCGGCGACCGCCGCGTAGCGGTGGACGGCAACCCCGAGAACACCGTGCCGGCCACCCGCCCCATCACCCTGACCGACCTGGCGCGCCATACCTCCGGCATCACCTATGGCGGCCGCGGGACGACGGCGCTGCACCGGATGTACCCGGCCTCCTCCGGCAGTTCGTCCACCGAATTCACCCCGCAGCGCTTCATCGAGCGCCTGGCCGGGCTGCCACTGCTGCATCAGCCGGGCAGCACCTGGGACTACAGCCTGTCGATCGACGTGCTGGGCCTGGTGGTCGAACAGCAGACCGAACAGCGGCTGGGCGAGGCGATGGCGGCGCGCATCTTCCGCCCCCTGCGGATGCCCGATACCGGCTTCACCGTCACCGACCCGGCCCGCTACGCCACCGCCCTGCCGCTGGACCCCGGCACCCGCCAGCCGCAAGGCGTGCGGATGGGGCTGACGGCGCCGATGTTCGACTGCGGCGGCGGCTGCGCGGTCTCCACCGCCGGCGACTACATCCGCTTCGCCCAGATGCTGCTGAATGGCGGCGTGCTGGATGGGCAGCGCATCCTCTCCCGCGCCAGCGTGGCGGAAATGACGCGCGACCACATGCACGCCGGCATCCAGAACAACATCACCGGCACCGAAGGCAACATGGTGAATTGGGGCTTTGGCCTGACCATGGCGGTGCGGCGCGAGGGTGGCAGCGCGCTGCTGGGCAATCCCGGCATGTTCAGCTGGAACGGCGCCTACGGCACGGCGATGTGGGTGGACCCTCAGGCGGAGCTGGCGGTGGTGTTCATGGCCGCCACCCCCGGCCTGCTGCGGCAGTATTACCGCCGGGTGATCAACGCGCTGGTCTATGGCGCCATGACCGATTGAGTGATGGAATGCGGGGCATGATGCATTCCCCGCCGCGTTTTGGAATCTGGGCCCTGGTGCATGGCAGCCGGGCCGCCCGGCAGGACCCGGAGGAGCCGCATGACGCGTCCTGGGCGCGCAACAGCAAGCTGGTGCTCGCCGCGGAGGCGCTGGGCTATGACAGCACGCTGATCGCGCAGCACACCTTCAACCCTCTCAACCCACATCTGTCGGGGCTGGAGGCGTGGTCGGCCTCCGCCGGGCTGGCAGCGATCACGACGCGGATCGAGATCATCGCGGCCATAAAGCCGCTGCTCTATAACCCCGTGGTGCTGGCCCGCATGGCCTTGCAGATCGAGGAGATCAGTGGCGGGCGGTTTGCGCTGAACGTGGTCAATGCCTGGAACAAGGCAGAGATGGACAAGGCCGGCCTGCCCTTCCCCGAGCATGACGCGCGCTACGAACTCGGCGCGGAATGGCTGGGCGTAGTGGAGCCGCTGCTGCGGGGCGAGACGGTGCATCACCAGGGGCCGCATTTCACCGTGGGCGGCGCGATGCTGGTGCCCAAGGCGGCGACGCGGTCCCGGCCGCGCCTGTACATCGGCGGCGAGAGCGAGCCGGCCCGCGCCCTGGCCGCGGAGCATGGCGATGTGTGGTTCATCAACGGCCAGCCGCTGGAGGACGTGAAGGCGTTGATCGCCGACCTCTCGCGCAGGCCACGGCGCGACGCGGCCTTGCGCTATGGCCTGTCAGCCTTCGTCATCGCCCGCGCGACGGAGGCCGAGGCACAGGCAGCGTATGAGCGGCTGGCGACTCTGGCGGCGTTGGACGCCCCCATGCTGGCGGCCCAGGCGAAGACCACGGATGCGGCGGTGGTGATGAAGCACACGATGGCCAAGAGTGCTCGGGTCGGCACCAATGGCGGTACCGCGGCCGGGCTGGTCGGCACTTATGCCCAGGTGGCGGAACGTATCCAACGCTTTCACCAGGCGGGCATCGAGACCTTCATGCTGCAGTTCCAGCCCTTTGAGGCGGAGATGCGGCGGTTTGCGGCGGAGGTGATGCCGCGGGTCAGGATGGCGAAGGCGGCGTGATGGCCCAGGCGTAGGCCGCGCTGGGCTTCGAGCCGATGGTGCTCGACCCAGTCTTCAGCAGCCCTAGACTAGACGCGCAGGCAGGACAGGTAGCGGTTGAAGCATTGCCTGGTGCAGCCGGCGCGATTGGTGGTTGTAAAGGCGGGCGCAGCGGGGTTGTTGCTCCACAGCGGCGGGCAAGCCATTTGGCAGGAGGCCTGCTGGGCTTCGCAGCCCTGGCGCAGTGGGACGGGGCAGGATTGCGGCGCGGGCGTGGATGCCTGATCGGCCGGCGGACCGACCTTCGCCGCGGCGGGCTGCAAGGCCAGCAATCCAATGATCAGGATGCGGAAGGGCGTGGACATGGCGCTCCCCTCGGGTTGGTGGGATGGCCGCAACGCGCAGCCAGGGCTTCTTCAATCCACCCGGGCGTTAGCGCTGCGGATCAGCGGCTCCCACCGCGCATTCTCCTCGGCCAGGAAGCCGGCCAGCGCCGGGCCGCTGATGCGCATCGGCTGCGCCGCCACGGCGGCGAGGCGCGTGGCGAAGCTGGGGTCGGCCAGCGCGGCATCGGCGGCCGCGGTCAGACGGGTGGCCACGGCTGACTCAACCTGGCCGCACGCCACCAACAGGAACCACGGTGGCACGTCGAAGTCGTCGATGCCGGGCTCGTGGAAAGTCGGCACGCCGGGCAGCAGCGGCGTGGGCTCCAGCAGGCCCACCG
>CAXTJY010000360.1:0-4907 GCA_964244395.1 uncultured Rhodovarius sp. | reverse complement strand
CGGCGCGACTGACCGAGGTGTCATCAGCACGCCACGATCAGGCGTTGACGATAGTGCCGCCATTCGGGTGCAGGACCTGGCCGGTGAAATAGGCCGAATCCTGCTCGGCAGCTAGGAAGATATAGGCCGGCGCCACATCGTCAGGCTGGCCAGCCCGGCCCATCAGGGTGGCGGCGCCGTGCTTCGCGGTGCGATCCTCGTCGTAGGAACTCGGGATCAGCGGCGTCCAGATCGGGCCGGGTGCCACGGCGTTGACCCGGATGCGCCGCTGCTTCCAAAGATTTTGCGCCAGGCTGCGGGTGAAGGCCGTGATGGCGCCTTTGGTGGCGGCATAATCCACCAGCTCCGCACTGCCGCGATAGGCGGTGACCGATGTGCTGTTGATAATGGCGCCGCCACTGGGGATGAAGGGCAGCGCGGCCTTGGTCAGCCACATCATGCCCAGGATGTTGGTGCGGAAGGTGCGCTCGACCGTTGCCTCGTCGATCTCCACGAAGTCGGGGCAGGGGTGCTGTTCGGCGGCATTATTGACCAGGATGTCGATCCGACCGCCCAGGAAAGCGGCTGCGCGGGCGGCGGCGTCGCGGCAGAAGGTGGCATCGCCGATATCGCCCGCGATGATCTCGCAGCGCCGCCCCTCGGCCTGGACGCGGGCACGGGTGTCCTGCGCATCCTCCCACTCCTCCTTGTGCAGGATGACCACATCAGCACCCTCCTTGGCGAAACCTATCGCCACGGCGCGGCCGATGCCGGAATCGCCCCCACTGATCAGCGCGGTGCGCCCCACGAGTTTGCCCGCGGCGCGCCAATCCTCCATGGCCGAGGCGGGGCGCGGCTGCATCTCGGCCTCGCTGCCGGGCTGACGGTCCTGGTGTTGTTTCGGCTGCAATTCGTCAGGCGGCATGCGGATGTCCTCGCTTACCGCCTGAACCAGATGTGCCTTAAAAGGTTGCGGCGGGCGGAACCTGGCGGGGCGCCGGGGGTTGTGGGGAGGCCAACCCATCCCCCCAGGAGATTGCCATGACGCTGCAAGAACTGTTTCTGATGACCCTGAAAGACATCTATTACGCCGAGCGGCAGCTGTTGAAGGCGCTGCCCAAGATGGCCAAGGCGGCGCAGAGCGCGGACCTCAAGCAGGCCTTCACCGAGCATCGGGCGGAGACCGAGGTGCAGGTTGAGCGCCTTCAGCAGGTCTTCGCCATCATCGGCAAGCGTGCCGCCGGCCAGACCTGCGAAGCGATTCTTGGCTTGGTCCAGGAATGCGAGGAGCTGCTGGAGGAGGCGACCGAGCCCAGCGCGGTGCGCGACGCCGGCCTGATCGCTTGCGGCCAGGCGGTGGAGCATTACGAAATGGCCCGCTACGGCACATTGGCCGCCTGGGCCGGCGCACTGGGCATGTCCGAGGCCGCTGCCCTTTTGGAAGAGACGTTGGCCGAGGAGAAGGCCGCCGACACGCTGTTGAACGGCCTCGCCACCAGCACGATCAACGAGGAGGTGACGGCCGAAGCCTGACGCGCGCGCGGCGCCGCAACCAGCGGCGCCGCCGAGTCGTTGGCTTGCCATACAGGAGAGACACCATGGCACAGCGCCCGACCTGGGAAGGACATCTGCGGCTCTCGCTGGTGGCCTGTCCTGTCACCCTCTTCCCGGCCACCACGGCCGCCGGCGATGTGCATTTCCACCTCATCAACCCGAAGACCGGGAACCGCATCCGCACCCAGACGATCGACCCGGACACCGGGCCGATCGAACGCAAGGGGCTGGTGAAGGGCTTCGAAATCGAGCGCGACCGCTACGTGCTGCTGACCGACGAGGAGATCAAATCGGTGCGGCTGGAGAGCACCAAGACTCTCGACATCGAGAAATTCGTCAACGCCGCCGAGATCGATCGCATCTGGTGGGATGCCCCGTATTACATGGTGCCGAACGGCAAGGCTGGGGTGGACGCCTTCAACGTCATCCGCGAGGCGATGGCGACTGCCGGGCATATCGCGCTGGCCCGCGTGGTAATGGGCACGCGCGAGCGGGTCGTCGCCATCGAGCCGCGCGGCAAAGGCATGTTGCTGACCACGCTGCGCAGCCATGACGAGGTGCGAGACGATGCGGTGCTGTTCGACGACATCCCGAAGGGCCGCAGCGACGACAAGATGATCGACATCGCGTCAAAGATCATCGAGCAGCAGCTCGGGCCGTTCGAGCCGGCCGAGTTCGACGACCGCTACGAGGACGCGTTGCGGGCGCTGATCAAGAGCAAGCAGGATGGTGGCGATGGCGGCGTCAGCGCGCCGGCGCCCAGCCAGGACAACGTCATCGACCTGATGGAAGCGTTGCGACGCAGCCTGGAGGGCAAGGCCGCACCCGCGAAGCAGGCGGCGAATGACGAGGCGGCGGCGACGGCTAAAACCAAGCCCAAAGCAAAGCCGGCGGCCAAGGCGCCGCCCGCCAAGGCCGCGCCAGCCAAGCGCCGCGCCGCGCGGTGAGCACCGCCACCGATAAGCTCAGCCCCTACCGGTCGAAGCGGGATTTCACCCGTTCGCCGGAGCCGGCCGGAGTCGTCGCGAAGCCGGGCAAGACGCTCTCCTTCGTGGTGCAGAAGCACGATGCCACGCGCCTGCACTACGACTTTCGGCTGGAATGGGGCGGTGTGTTGAAGAGCTGGGCGGTGACGCGCGGGCCGTCGTTGGACCCGGCGGACAAGCGCCTGGCGGTGGAGGTGGAAGACCACCCGCTGGACTACGGCGGCTTCGAGGGCGTGATCCCGGAGGGCTATGGTGCCGGCGTGGTGCAGCTGTGGGACCGTGGAAGCTGGGCGCCGTTGCACGCGGAGGCGGTGGAGCAGGATCTGGAACGTGGCGAACTGAAATTCGTGGTGGCGGGCGAGCGGCTGCGCGGTGGCTTCGTGCTGATCCGGCTGAAGCCGCGACCGGGCGAGAAGCCGGGGCGACACAACTGGCTGCTGATCAAGGAACGCGACAGCATGGCGACGCCGGGCGCGGGCGATGCGGTGCTGCGCGACGAGACTTCGGTGAAGACCGGCCGCACGATGGCTGAGATCGGCGCCAAGCCCGGCAAGGGCGGCGTCTGGCCCCCACCCGGTCGGGGTGAAGGCGATGTCGGGCCGCGGGCGGAGCGTGAGAAGGCGGCGAGCGATAAGTCACCGGCTGCCCCCCAGGCTCCGAAAGCCGGGGCAGCGGCAGAACCCGCGGGAGAGTCCACGCGGCCCAAGACCAGATCCGCGGCGAAGCACTCCCCGGAGCCTGCCGCCAAGCCCGCAACGAAGGCCAAGGCGCCGAGGTCGAGGTCTGCGGCTGGACGCGCCGCCGAGTCGGCCGGCAATTCGACAACCGGGCCGGTGCAAGGGGTCAGGCACCCCGCCAAACCCCTGGCCGTGGCCACCGCGAACCATCCGCCCAGGGCACGGCCCAGATCACCCGCCGCGATGCCCGATTTCGTGCCGCCGCAGCTCTGCCGTCTGGTGACAGCTCCCCCCAGCGGCGCCGACTGGCTGCATGAGATGAAGCTGGACGGCTACCGCACGCAATTACGGGTGCAGGGCGGCGCGGCCGCCATCCGCACCCGCACCGGGCTGGACTGGACCCCGCGCTTCGCCGCCCTGGCCCGCGCCGCCGCCGCGCTGCCGGACGGCTTGGCGGATGGCGAGGTCGTCGTGCTCGATAGCAAGGGCCAGCCCAGCTTTTCGGAATTGCAGGCAGTGCTGTCCGGCGACAGCCGCGCCGCCATGGTGTTCTACCTGTTCGACCTGCTGCATGACGGCCGAGAGGACATCCGGCCAAAGCCGCTGGTCGAGCGCAAGGCGGCACTGAAGACCTGGCTGGGCGGAGCCGATGCCGCACTGCGTTACCTCGACGACTTCCGCGCCCCCGGCGACGCGGTGCTGGCCTCGGCCTGCGAGCTGGCGATGGAAGGCATTGTCTCCAAACGCGTTGACGCCCCTTACGTCTCCGGCCGAACCGAAGGCTGGACCAAGGCGAAATGCCGGGGGCGGGACGAGTTCGTCATCGGTGGGTGGACGGCGGAGAAGAGCGGCCGCGGACTGGGCGCCCTGCTGATGGGCGCGATGCGGGAGGGCAAGCTGGTCCATCTCGGCCGCGTCGGCACCGGGTTTTCTGGCAAGGTGGCGGACGAAGTGCTGCGCCGGCTGGGGCCGCTGAAGCAAGCAAAGTCGCCCTTTAGCGGCGCCCAGCCGCCACGGGCTGCAGCGGTCACCTGGGTCCGGCCGTTGCTGGTCGCGGAGGTGGCCTATGGCGGCTGGACGGGCGACGGAATGTTGCGCCATGCGAGCTTCCAGGGCTTGCGCGAGGACAAACCCGCAGCCGACGTCGAACCGCCGCCCGAGCCCGAGCCGCCGCCCGGGGCCAAGCCGGGCCGAAAGGCTGGCGCTGCCCCGGCGGCAGTCGTGCGGGAGGAACCGGTGGGCCCCGCCCCGCTGCCTGCGCCGCCCGCCCTCAAGCTGCGGCTCACCCATCCCGAAAAGATTCTCTGGCCGGCCAGCGACGATGGGCCTGCCGTCATCAAGGCCGATCTGGCCGCCTACTACCAAAGCCATGCCGAGGCCATCCTGGCCAGCGCCGGCGGCCGGCCGCTTTCCGTAGTGCGCGCCCCGGATGGCATCGGCGGGCAGCTCTTCTTCCAGCGTCATGCCATGCCCGGCCAGTCGCCGTTGATCGGCGCTGTGGAGATGCCCGGGCAGCGTCGCGCCTTCCTGCGGGTGGACGACATGCCAGGCCTGCTGGCCCTGGCGCAGATGTCGGTGCTGGAGCTGCATCCCTCCGGAGCCCGCGCAGACCATCCAACGGTCCCGGACCGGCTGGTGTTCGACCTCGACCCGGCGGAAGGGCTTGATTTCGATGCGGTGATCGCCGGTGGGCTGGAACTGAAGCGGCGGT
>CAXTJY010000359.1:0-4907 GCA_964244395.1 uncultured Rhodovarius sp. | reverse complement strand
ATACACCGTCTGCGTGCGGGGCGCGCAACTCGCCAGGAGGACCAGCACGGGCAGCAGGAAGAAGTGACGCATACCGGCAAATTAGGCGGGCCGCGCCGCGCCGGGCAAGCTACCTGCGTCCGGTCAGCAGCACCGCGCCCAGCATGCCGACCAGGGCGAGCCCGCCGCCCAGCACTTTCAGCACAGTCAGCGGCTCCCCCAGCACCCCGGCCGCCAGCGCCAGGGCGGTGATCGGCACCATCACCGCCAGCGTCGAGGCCCGGGTCGGCCCCAGCAGTTCCACGCTGCGGGTGAACATCAGCATGGCTGCCACACCCAGCAGCAGGCCCTGCGCCACCAGCATCCACAGCTGCGACTGCCAGGGCAGCGTCACGAAATGCGCAGCCGGCCCGGCCAGCCACAGTGGCAGCACCAGCACGGCGGAGATGATCGCGACCGCAGCCGTCGTCGGGAAGGCCGGCACCTGCCAGCGGCGCAGCAGCGCCCCGTAGAACCCCCATGAGCCGCCGGCCCACAGCAGCAGCAGGTCGCCCTTCCACACCCCCGGCAGGTCCGAGGCCAGCCCGTCCCACCCGATGCACAGCACGCCCGCCAGCATGATGCCCAGCGCCGCCAGCCGGCCCGCGGTGGGCTTTTCCGCCAGCAGCAGCCAGCCGGCCAGGGCGCCCGCCACCGGCGCGGTCATCGGCGCGATGGTGCCGCCATGGCTCGCCGGCGCCCACAGCAACGCGCACACGAACACCAGCAGGTTGCCCAGGCCGCCGCACAGCGTCAGCACCAGCAGCTTGCCCAGCCCGACCTGGCGCAGCCGCACCCGCTCACGCCACGCCAGATGCCCCATCAGGAGCGCGCCAGGGATGAAGCGGCACGCCGCCATGTCCAGCGGGTGAAAGCCCTGCCCTGACAGCGCCAGCCGCGCCACCACCGCATGCCCGCCCCAGATGATGGAAGAACCGACACCCAGGGCGAGGCCGGTCAGGATCTTGGGATTCATGCCGGCCGGAAACTGCGCCCGGCCCGGGGGTCAGGCAAGCAGCAGGTTCAGATCCTGACCGAAGCGGGCATAGGCGGTGCCATAGGCGTGGATGGAGATCGCCGTCTCGGTGCAGCAATTGGCGATGCGGTGGATCTGGTCGGGGTCCGCCGGGCCGTGACTGGCGTCGCCAGGAAAGCGCAGCCGGGCGCTGGCCAGCCGGGGCGGGTTGCCGGGGGTGTAGAAGTGCTCGGTCAGGATGCCGCGATGCACCACCAGGGCGCACCAGGCCTTGTGGGCATGCACCGGCGACATCTGCCCGGCGCGCCACACCAGCGCGACCACCGCGTAGTCGCCGCCATCATGCAGCAGGTGACGGACGTAGGTGTCGGCACAGGGGCACGCCACGCCGGCCAGCAGCATCGGGTTGGAAGCAGAGGCGGCCAGCGCGTCCGCCACCCGGCCGTCGCGGCCACCCGCCGGTCCGCGCACCGCGGCCTCCACCTCCGCCAACATGCCGGCCAGCACCGGCGAGGCGCTGATCACACTCATGCCGAAACCCCCACACACGGCGCGTCAGCGGCTGGGGCGCCGATCACACTCATGCCCAAACTCCCACACACGGCGCGCCAGCGCCCGGGGCGCCAACCACGCTCATATCGAAATCCCCGCATCGGGCGCCGTCAGCGCCGCCAGCACCATGCGGCGGCTGGCATCGACCTGCTCACGCATCAGCCCCGCGGCCTCCTCCGGCCGGCCCAGCGCCAGCGCCTCGATCAAGGCCTCGTGCTCATGCGCCATCTCGCCGGAACGGTCCCGCCGGCGCAGTCCCAGCACCAGCATGCGCGTGCTCTCGTCCAGCAACCGATCGATCTGCCGGGCCAGCCGGGCATTGCCCGACAGCTCGGCCACCGCGACGTGAAACGCCTTGTTGGCGGCCAGGAACGCAGCCGCGCTCTCGCCATCCTCAGGCTGGTAGCCGGCGGCGCAGACGGAATCGAGCCGTTGCAGCTCCACCGCATCCACCCGCCCGGCGGCGCGGCGCGCCGCCTCCGGCTCCAGCAACAGCCGCAGGTCGAAGACCTCGTGGATGTCGCGGATGGTGACCAGGGACACGACCCAGCCACGGCGCGGAATGGCCGTCACCAGCCCCTCCTCCGCGAGCCGCGCCAGCGCCGCTCGGATCGGCGCCTTGCCCAGCGATAGCGCCTCGGCCAGCGACGCCTCGGACAGCGCGGCCCCAGGCGCCAGCCGCGTCACCAGGATGTCGCGACGCAGTACGGCCACGGCCTGTTCGGTCAAAGAAGCGGGCGCTTCGATCAAGGTCATCAGCGACATGACAGTGACATGTCACACATTGGCTGGTCGTCGCAAGCTTTTCCGCCTACGCAGTTCCTATGCTCATCGCAGTGGTCGGCCCCTCCGGAGCCGGAAAAGATACGGTGATGGACGGCCTGCGCGCCGCCCTGGCCGACGACCCGCGCTTCCTCTTTGCCCGCCGCGCCATCACCCGCGCCGCCGACGCCGGCGGCGAGGCGCACGAACCCCTGACCGAAGCCGAATTCGCCGCCCGGGATTTCGCTTTGCAATGGCAAGCCCACGGCCTGCACTACGGCATCCCGCGCGCCATCGAGGCCGATTTGGCCGCGGGCCGTGTCGTGCTGGCCAATCTCTCCCGCACCGTCCTCGCCAAAGCCGCCGCCTGCTACCCCTTCGCCGTACTCGAAGTCACCGCGCCGCCCGCCATCCTCGCCGCCCGGCTTGCGGCGCGCGGGCGCGAAAGCACGGCCGACATCGCCGCCCGCCTGGCACGCGACGCGCCGCTCCCACCAGGCCTGCGGGTGCTGCGCGTGGTCAACGACACGACGCCCGAGGCCGCCATCGCTCAGTCCGCGGAGATGCTGCGCGGCCTGGACTGAACCACCCACGGCCGCGCGCGGGTCGAGCCAAGACGGCCAGCCTGTCGCCTATCGCCCGGGATCGAATATCCCGGCTTTGCCTGCCTCGCTGAACAGGAAACACGCGGCTCTTTGGGTGTCGAAGGGCGCGCGGCGATCGCGCGGTGGAAAAAGAGATGTCCAGTATTCAATAGGCGCAAGGGCAACGAGCCTTGAAGGAATATGCTCGGTGGGACGGAGGGCGACCAGCTGCCTCGCGCCCGCAGGTAGGTAGAAGTAGCGGCCGCTATTATGGCCAACAACCAGGAAATGCTGACCCGGCTCGGGTTGAGGCAAGGGCTTCAGAGTACTGTCTAGTGTCCGAACACTGCGGCTGGATACGTTGAAGTGGGCGTTCGGGGAGCTCCAGGAAGCCCGGGAAACTCGCAGGCCCAGTTGGTAAGCTGCCGCGATTAGCATCCCATTGGAGACATATGCTTTTGCGGTCTGGTTGGCGTAGGCGCCGCGGCGATGGTGACGTTCCGCGGCATGCTTCAGGCCGTAGCTCGTGTGCTTGCGGTTGACTGTCTTGATGGTAGCGAGAAGGGCAAGGTAGTCGCGAGCACGAATGAACTCGGCGATCCCCTCGTCGGAGAGCATAGAGGCCCTCTCTTCGGCCAGTCGGATCCGCCACTCTGGGACAGGCAGACGATGCCCTTCATACACGCCAAATCCGAAACGCGTGAGCTGCTCCTGGGCCGCCATGACGGTGCGTACCTGTATTCGGCACGCCGTCTTGAAGAGGAGGTCTTCCGCAGCCTGGACACCCTTCGCCGTCATGTAGGCGACGAAAGCGCCAGGTTTGACCTCGCATTCTACCTGGTTTCTAGAGACAGTGGCCAGCATTGCCGCGTAGGTGTTCCAACCCAGCCCGCGCGCAAGGGCCTCGACGCGATGGCAGGACCCAGCTGTCGGCAACGCCGCTCGAAGGTCGGCTTTTATGTACTCGATCGATGCGAGTGTCACAGTGATCTTCACGTTCGGTTCCTCTCAAGCTTGGAGCCGTCGTTCGCCGATTACACGACGGCCCCGCCCTGAAGGGACCGGATGCGATAAGAAGAAATCTTTTGCTGCGTCTGACCCGGCGACAGGTCGGGTGTAGCTAACCAGACCAAGGGATACAGGTCGCCGGAGACGGCTTCAAGCATTATCCAAATCTTTCATGATCCCACTACCAGCTCTAAAGGCTGATGCTCTCTTCCCCACATGGCGCCCCAATCTGCGCGCCTGATTCAGTCCCGCTCCCTGCGCCGCCGACATACTGCGCCGCTGATGGATCAGAAGCTAAGGGCCACCGCCAGGCTGCGTCAGCCTGGATTGACCGCCTCGCCCCGCCCTGCCCCAATCCCCGCCATGATGTTCACCACCCGCCCCGAAATCGCCGGCACCTTCGGCGTCGTCGCCTCCACCCACTGGATCGCCAGCCAGGTCGGCATGGCGGTGCTGGAACGCGGCGGCAATGCCTTCGACGCCGCCTGCGCCCTGGGTTTTTGCCTGCAAATCGTCGAGCCACACCTGAACGGCCCGGGCGGCGACTGCCCCATCATCCTGCACTCCGCCGCCACCGGCACACAGCAGGTCATCTGCGGCCAGGGCCCGGCGCCGGCCGGCCTTACAATCGCCCATGTCCGCGACCATTTGGGCCAGGAGATCATGCCCGGCACCGGCTTCCTCGCCGCCCCCATCCCCGGCGCCTTCGACGCCTGGATGCTGATGCTGCGCGACCACGGCACCTGGAAGCCGCGCGAGATCCTGGAATACGCCATCGGCTACGCCCAGAACGGCGCCCACATGGTGCCCCGTATCAGGCAGACCATCGACACCGTCCGCCCCCTCTTCGAAACCGCCTGGCCGACCTCCGCCGAGCTCTGGCTGCGCAACGGCGGCCCGCAGCCCGGCGGCCTCTACGCCAACCCCACTTTGGCCGCGACCTACAGCCGCATCGTCTCCGAGGCCGAAGCCGCCGGCGGCGACCGCGTGGCGCAGATCGAAGCCGC
>CAXTJY010000358.1:0-4907 GCA_964244395.1 uncultured Rhodovarius sp. | reverse complement strand
CCACCCCCGTCTATGCCCTGGCGTCGGTGGCGGCGCGGGCCTTTGCGCGCTTCCGCTGGCCGGCGGAGATCCGCGGCGCCGAGCCGGGCTGGGAGGCGACGGGTGGTGTGGTCGAGACCCTGCCGACGGAACGCTTCCGTGCCGATCCACCGGGGCCAGCTCCCCGCCCGCCGCTGGAAATCACCCTGACCGACGACCAGGAGCGCGAGGCCGCCGATGGCGGCCTGGTGGCGCTGTGCGGGCTGGATTCGCTGCCGGAGGCCAGCTTCGGCGCCGTGCCCTCGCTGCATCGGCCGCCGCGGATGACGACCGACATCGCCAACGCCAATCAGCGGATGTCGGCGCAGCTGAATTCGGTGCTGTGCGTCAGCCGCTTCGCGCATATCGTGAAGCTGATGGGGCGCGACATGGTGGGCAGCGCGCTGTCGGCCGAGGAAGTCGAGCTGCGGTTGCAGCAATGGCTCAACCGCCACGTCACCGGCCTGGCCGGCAGCGGCGATGCCGCCGCGCGCTACCCGCTGCGGGACGCCCGGGTGGAGGTGCGGGAGCGCCCCGGTCGGCCCGGGAGCTATGGCTGCACCATCACCTTGCAGCCGCATTACCAACTCGACGAAGTCGGCGCATCCTTCCGCCTCGTCACCGACCTGGCCGCGCCGCGCATGGCGGCCTGAAACAACAGAGGAACGACCCATGGCCAGTGCTGGCGAAGCTTTCAAGGCAGGCGATCTGGCCGCGGCGGTGACTGCGGCGCAGGCGGCGGTGAAGGCCGCACCCCGTGACTCCGGCGCCCGCTGGCTGCTGGCAGAGCTGATGCTGTTTGCGGGAGACGCGGAGCGGGCGGACCGGATGCTGGACGCGGCCGTGCTGGACGAGCCCTCGCCAGCGGTCCTGGAGTTCCGCAAGCTGCTGCGCGCCGAGGTGATCCGCCAGCAGGTGTGGGGCGAGGGCAGGGCGCCGAAATTCTCCGCCGATGATGCGACGCCGGCGCAGTCCGCCGCCATCCGAGCGGCCGTGCTGGCGCGTGCCCACGCGCTGGAGGAGGCCGAGACGGAGGCTGCGGCGGCCGAGGAGGCCCGCCCGCCCCGCGCCGGTGTGGCCGAATTGGCCGACGGCACAGAAATGCCCTTCGACGATTTCCGCGACGCCGACGACCTGATGGCGCCGATGGTGGAGGTGCTGACCACCAATGGCGACCACATCCTGGTGCCGGTGGAGCGCATCGTGCATCTGGAATTCGAGACCCCGCGCCGGCCGCGCGACCTGGCCTGGCGCCGCACCAGCATCGAGCTGCAGGACGGCACCGAGGGCGTGGTGTACATGCCCACCATCTACCCCGGCGCGGCCGGGCTGCCGGACCCGGTGCGGCTCGGCCGCGTCACGGAATGGACCGAGAGCCCTGGTCCGGTGCGCGGTCGCGGCCAACGGCTGTTCCTGATCGGCGAGGAGGCGGTGGCGCTGGCCGATCTGGCGTCCGTTCGCTTTACGTGAGTGGGCGCACCATCCAGCGGGTTCGGCTGCCGCTGCTGGACCGGTTGATGGATGCGGACCCAGGGACGCTGCGCGAGCCGGTGGTGACGCCGGCCATCGCGCTGGACACGCTGCGGGCAGCCGTACGGCGCGACCTGGAGGCGCTGCTGAACGCGCGCCGCCGCCGTTGGCCGCTGCCGGATACGACGCCGGAGCTGGCCGCATCGCCACTCGGCTACGGCATCCCGGACGCGACCTCCGGCGCTTACGCCCAGCCGGAGAAGCGCGAGGCGCTGGCTGAGGAAGTCGAGCGCATCATCCGCCGCTTCGAGCCGCGATTGTTGTCCGTGCGGGTGACGCTGCGCGACAGCGAGAACGAACTGGACCGGACGCTGCGGCTGAAGGTGGACGCCGTGCTGCGCACCGACCCGATCCCCGAGCCGATCAGTTTCGAGACGGTGATCGAGGCGGTGAGCCATGAGGTAAGAGTGAGCGAGCGGGGATGATGGAGTTTCCCATATCGTCATGGCGGGGCTTGACCCGGCCATCTCTGGCGGATGAGGCGCGCCCTTTCCTTCGAGAGATGGTCGGGTCAAGCCCGACCATGACGAGTGAGCGGCACCTCGCTCGACATGGGGGGCCAGCGCAGCCCCCGCACCCTGCACCATGAGCGAATCCCTCCTCCCCTACTACAACCGCGAACTGGCCGCGCTGCGCCGTCTCGCCGGCGAGTTCGCCGAGGCCTACCCCAAGGTCGCCGGCCGGCTGCGCATCACCTCCGACGGCCAGGTGGACGACCCGCATGTCGATCGCCTGCTGGAGGGCGTCGCCTTCCTCGGCGGCCGGGTGCAGCAGCGGCTGGAGGACGAACTCCCAGAAATCACCGACGCGCTGCTGGAGCTGCTGAGCCCGCACCTCCTGGCGCCGGTCCCCAGCATGACCACCGTGCGGCTCAGTCCGAAGCCGGAGGCGCGCGGCCCGGCCGTGGCGCCACGCGGCACACCGCTGGAAACCGAGCCCGTGCGCGGCGAGCCGCTGCGCTATCAGACCTGCCATGACGTGACGCTGTGGCCCATCACCATTGAGGCGGTGCGCCTGATGGGCCTGCCGCTGGCTGCACCCGCCAACCCGCGCGCCCCCGGCGCCAGCGCTTGCCTGAGGGTCACGCTGCGCACCATGGCTTCGGAGCTGACATTCGCGGAGACCGGGCTGGACCGGCTGCGGCTGCATCTGCGCGGCAGCCCGCAGGTGGCGGCCGGCCTGCATGAATTGCTGGCGACGAGCTGCGTCGGCATCGCCCTGGCCGACGGGCCGGGCGACCCCTCACCCACCCTGATCGGGCCGGAGAACATCCGTCCCGCCGGCTTCGAGCGCGACGAGGCCGCGCTGCCGTGGCCGCGCCGCGCCTTCGACGGCCACCGCCTGTTGACCGAGTATTTCGCCCACCCCGAGAAATTCCTCTACCTCGATCTCGACGGGCTGGATGCGCGGGTGCTGTTGCAGCGCTCCAGCAAGCTGGAGGTGTTCATCTACCTCAGCCGCGCGGCGCCCGAGCTGGAGCGCACCGTGGCCGCCGACACGCTGGCGCTGCATTGCACCCCGGCGGTCAACCTGTTCCCGCAGCGCTGCGAGCCGATTACCCTGGACGGCACCCAGTCGGACTGGCTGGTCATCGCCGATGCGCGGCGCCCACAGGCGCTGGAGATCCACAGCATCGAGGCGGTGCGCGAAAGCCGGCCGGATGGCGCCCGCCGCCAGGTGCTGCCCTTCCAGCGTTTGGCGCGTGATGGCGCGCCGGAGGAAGATGCGGCGCCGATGCAGTGGGTGGCGATCCGCGGCCCCGCCGCGTCGCCGCTATCCGGCACCGAAACCCGGCTCATGCTGCGCGACGAGGCGTTCGAGCCCGACGCGCCGGCCGACGGCGTGCTGACCATCAACGCCACCTGCTGCAACCGCGACCTGCCGGAGCAACTGCCCTTCGGCGGCGGCCAGCCCCGCCTGCGCATCGCCGACCCGGAATCGCCGGCAGCGGCGGCGGAATGCCTGACCGCGCCCACCTCCACCCTGCGGCACCGGCTGCATGAGCGTGGCGCCTGGCAGCTCGTCTCCCACCTCGCGCTCAACCACCTCGGCGTCATGGGCGGCGAGAATGCGGCGGTCGCGCTGCGGGAAATGCTGCGGCTGCACGACCTGCGGGACACACCGGAAAGCCGTTCGGCCATCGCGGCCCTGGTGTCGGTGCAGTCCGGGCCGGGGGTGGCGCGCATCCCCGGGCAGCGGCCGGGGGTGTTCGTGCGCGGTCTGGAGGTATCGCTCACCTTCGACCCGCAGGCCTGGGCGGGTGGCGGCATCTACCTGCTGGGCGCGGTGCTGGAGCGGTTCCTGGCCTTGCAGGTCTCGGTCAACGGGTTCGTGCGGACGCGGGCCCTGGTGCGGGGCCGCGCCGCGCCGGTGGCGCAATGGGCACCACGCAGCGGGACGCGCGTGCTGCTGTGAGCGACGATCCGGACGCGACGATCATGCCGCGGCGGCCCGGGCCCCAACCGATGCCCGCGCCAGTCACGGCGCCGGATACGGTGCCGCCGCAGACTGCTGACGCTGAGCCCGATACGCTGCTGCCCCGGCACCTGGGATCTGACTCGGACCGGCCGCTCCCCACCGTGGAGCCCGCTACGCTCGTGCCCCGGCGCGCGGGCGGCGAGCCGGATACGCTGCCGCCACGCCCGGCTATCGCGCGCATCGGCGCGATGGTCTTGCCCGCCGCACCGGCCCCTGTGCCCGCGCCCAGCGCCACGCTGCTGGAAGCCGCCATCGCCGCCACCCCGCCGCCCGCACGCGCCACCGGGCGTGCCCCAAGCCCGCTCGCCACCCTGGCCGCGCATCCGGACCGGTTCGACCTCGATCAGGCTGCGTTCGTCATCGCCCGCGGCCGCGACGTCGTGACCTTGCCCTTTGCCTCCGTGCCGCGTCTCGGCCTGCCGCTGGCCGAGGTGACGGCGGCCGACCCGGCGACGGGCGCGCTCACCTCCCCGCTTTTCGGCCTGATCGGCCCGGGCGGCACCCTGCCGCGGCACTACACCGCCACCACGGGGGCCGAGCTACGTCGCCGCTCCCGCGCGCTGCACGCGTTTCTGGACATGCTGGCGCGCCGCTTCACCGGGATGTGGGTGCGCGCCGGTGCCAAGTATCGCCCGGCGCGCGACCCCATCCCCACTGAGCGCGCGCTGGACGCCGCCATCGGCATGGGCACGCCGGGGCTGGGCGGGCGCATTGCCGTGCCCGCGCCCAGCCTGCGTTACCATGCCGGCCACCTGGCCGCGCGCACCCGCAGCGCCGAGCGGCTGCGCGCGATGCTGGCGGAGGAGGCCGGCAGCGAGGTCGAGATCGTCGAATTCGCCGGCGGCTGGCTGCGCCTCCCGCCCTCGGAGCAATCCCGCATC
>CAXTJY010000357.1:0-4916 GCA_964244395.1 uncultured Rhodovarius sp. | reverse complement strand
AAGTGGCGGGTGATTGCATCGCCCAGCCGGTCGCCGGCCACCGCCACGCCCGGGATGTCGCTGGCGATGCCGCCGAAGGTGGCGTGCGCGCCGTAATTCATCAGGTGGATGCGTGACAGCTCCGGAGGCGCGGCGCCATCGCGAGGCTGCAACTCGAAGCCAGGGGCAAGGTACGGGAATTGAGCAAGATCGTCCCGCACCAGTGCCGCCGGCGGCGCGTAGCGGTCGGCCCAACGGGCGATGTGCGGGGCGAAGGCGGCCAGTTCCGGCACCCGGTCCATATCCACCATGAAGCCGGTGCCGATAATGAGGAAGTCGTGTCGCCTCTCGCCCGCCGGCGTGTCCAGCACCACCTCCGCGCCATCGCGCCGGGCCGAGAGCACGGGCGTGCCCAGGTGGACTTTCACCCCCAATCGCAGCACGCGAAACACCGTCTCGTGCGGCGGCGGCGCCTGCAAATCCTGGCCGTAGACCAGGAAGGCCCAGCGGTCGGCATCGTCCAGTTCACCCCAGGCACGATGAAAGCCAGGATGGGCGCTGCCACGGCCCTTGTTGATCTGCGGCAGGATGGGCCGCCGCACATACACGTCGGCCGAGCTGGCGCCGTGCTCCATGGCCGCGGCCGCGTTGTCGAGCGCGGACGGGCCGGCGCCGATCACCGCCAGGCGCTTGCCGCGCAGCTTCTCGAAATCGATAGCAATATTGGTGTGCTCGGCCAGGTCCGGCCGCAGCGCCTTGTCCACGAAGGCCGGCCAGTACAGCCCGCCGGCGCCGCCGCGCCCGGTGGCCAGCACCACGCGGCGGGCGAGTACCGCGCCGCCACCCGCCAGCTCCGCCCTCAGCATGCCGTTCGCCGGCAGCAACCGCTCGACCCGTGTGTTGTGCCGCACCGGCAGCGCCAGCACCCGTTGCAGCCAGGCCAGGTAGTCCTGCCAAAGCTGGTTCGGGATCTTGTACAGCGCGTCCCAATCCGCGGTGCCGAAGCGCGCCTCATGCCACGCCCGGTAAGTCAGCGACGGAATGCCGAAGCACGGCCCCGGCAGCGTCTTGGGCGAACGCAGCATCTCCATCTTCGCATAGGTGACCCAGGGCCCTTCCTGGCCCGGTGCGGCGGCATCCAGCACCGCGATGTTGCGGATGCCGCGCATCATCAGCGCGCCGGCCGCGGCAATGCCGTTCATGCCGGCGCCCACCACCAGCACGTCCAGTTCCGGCCGCTTCGGCAGCCACTCCCGCGCCGGCAGGTTCAGCATGTCGAGGTCACGGCGCACCGCCTCCTCATGCGCGGACAGGCCGATGCGGCTGGATTGGTTCATGCTGCGCTGCACTCTGTCATCGCCGGGTGCCGCTGACCAGCTATCGGCGCCCAATGCCATGGATGAGCGCCGCCGGCAGCCCAGCCCAATCGATGCCGCCCAGCAGCGGATTATGGCTGAAATCCTGCCCGCAGCACGCCTCCAGGGCGATCACCACAGAGCGCGTCACCGGCATGGCCACGCCCCGCGCCGCCGCCAGCGCCAGATAGAAGGTCAGCCCGAAAGGCACGTCCTCGGTGATGTAGCGGTTGTCCAGTGTCGTCGGCCCCAGTACCGCGCCGCGGCCGGCGGCAATGGTCCGGCCCATCTCCGCCAGCGGGCCCACCGGCACCTGGTTGGCCCGATGCAGCGCAGTGGCGATGCCCGGGATTGTCAGCCCCCACGCGCCAGCCAACGCGTCCCGCTCGCGGTCCAGCGCGTCCATCAGCCGGCAGCAGCCCTCGGTCATCATGCCGTATTGCGGCCAGGCCTCACCCTGCTCGATGCGCGTCAGGTTGGTCAGCGCCAGGGCGGCGTGGATGATCGGGTTGGCGTTGATCAGCGCCACCTGCAGCACATCCGGCGACGGAAGATAGCGATTGCCGAACAACGCATGCGCCAGCGCCGCCATGGCGGGCGCCGCCGAGGCGGGCAGGGCAGCGACTTCCAACTCACTGCGGATCATCGCCACCCGCACCCGCCCGGGCGCCAGCCGCCGCCCGCCCAGCGGCGTCGTGGCCAGGGCCCCCACCGGCGCGCGCGGCCCGTGCCGGGCTGCCTCGAACACCAACGGCGCCAGCGAGGCAGCCGGAGCGATCAGCAGCGGCACGTCGGATGGCAGCGCGGCGGCGATGCGTGGCAGCAGCGCCGGAAAGGCGTAGGCCGGCACCGCCAGCAACACCGCCTCCGCGCCCGCCAGCGCATCCTCCAGCGAGCCCGCGACACGCACGGCGAACCGCCCCTCCAGCACGCCCTCCGCCTCCAGCATGCCGCCCAGCCCCGCCGTGCCCGCCCCGGTGGGCGACCACAGCACCGCCTGGTGCCCGCGCGACACCGCCAGCGCCGCGGCCCCCGGCCCCACCGCACCCGCACCCAGCACCGTCAACCGCATCGCGTATCCTTCCCGCGCCCAATCCCGAAGCAATCGGTGGCTGCTGCCCGTCTGTCCAGCGTCGCCAGGGCCTTTTCCGCCCCGCCCCGCCGGCCCAGATTGCCGCCATGCCGAGGAGCCACACCATGCCTTTCCCGTCCCGCCGCCTGATGCTGGGCGCCCTGGCCGCCACCGCCGGCGCCTCGGCGCAGACCCCCGGCACCTGGCCCGACCATCCCATCCGCATGATCGTGCCGGCAGCCGGCGGCGCCGGCACCGCCGACACCATCGCCCGCATCCTGGCGCAGGAGCTGGACAAGCGGCTGCCGGCCCGCACGGTGGTGGACAACCGCTCCGGCGCCAACGGCAATGTCGGCGCCAACGTGGCCGCACGCGCGGCGCCGGACGGCTACACCATGCTGTATGGCTGGGCCGGCACCCTGGCGACCAACCCGGCGATGTACCGTGACCTGCCCTTCGACCCGGTGCGCGACTTCGAGCCGTGCATCATGGTCGGCAACGTCCCCAACATCCTGGTCGTCAACAACGGACTGGGCGTGCGCGACATGGACGGCTTCACGCGCCTGGTCCGCTCCCGCCCCGGCGCCCTTTCCTTCGGCTCCTCCGGCAATGGCAGCTCGATGCACCTGGCCGGCGAATTGTATCGGCAAAGCACGGGCACGGACATGGTCCACGTCCCCTACGTCGGCATCGCGCAGGGCTTCAACGACCTGTTCGCCGGGCGCATCGAGGTGATGTTCAACCTGATCACCGGCGCCGCGCCGCAGGTCCGCGCCGGCCAGGTGACGGCCATCGCGGTGCTGAGCGACCGCCGCTCGCCAGTGCTGCCGGACGTGCCGACGACGGCGGAGGTCGGCATGCCGGGGCTGGAATTCGGCACCTGGTTCTGCCTGATGTTTCCCAGGGGCACGCCGCAGCCGATCATTGCGGCGATGAACCGTGTGGTGAACGAAATTCTCGAAAATCCGGAGTCGCGCGCCCGACTCGTGGCTACCGGGTTGGACATCTTCGGCGGGCCGCCGGAGCGGGTGACCGAACACCTGGCGGCGGAACTGCGTCGGCATGCCGAGCTGGTACGGCTGTCCGGCGCGCGGATGGAATAGGGAGCGGTCAGGGGGCTTTGCCCCCCAACCCCAAACCTCCTGGGGTGCAGGGGCCTTTCGGCCCTTGCTGGGTGGGTGTCGGGAGGGCAAAACCCTCCTGACGGCGCCCTCAGGCCAGCGCCGCCTTCACCATCGGCCCCGCCCTGGCCATGTCCAATGCGGCCGCGTGCCTGGCGCGCAGTTCGGCCATCACCTTGCCCATGTCCTTGATGGTAGTGGCGCCCGTCGCGGCCACGGCGGCCTGCACCGCCTGCGCCATCGCCGCTTCGTCCATCTGTTGCGGCAGGAAGGCTTCGATCACCGCGATCTCCGCTTCCTCCTTCGCCGCCAGTTCCGGCCGGTTGCCCTGGCGGTACATGTCCACCGACTCCCGCCGGCTCTTCGCCATGCCGCGCAGCATCGAGACCAGTGCCGCGTCGTCCAACGGCGGGCCCGGGCGCGCGGCGATGTCGCTGTCCTTCATCTTCGCCATGACCATGCGCAGGGTCGAGGTGCGCGGCGCGTCGCCGGCCAGCATGCTGGTCTTCACTTCGGCGGTGAAACGGGTGCGCAGGTCCATGGGTGATCTCCTTGAGCCACCTATTCGCGGCGTAGCACCCCGTCCGTCAACAGGTCGGCCCAGCCCCGGCTGCGGAAGTCGGCCCGCAGCGCGGCCTCGTCGTAATCCTCGCGCAACCAGTCCAGGAACGGCTTGGGCCAAGCGGCGGCGTACCGCCGTATGAAGGCGTCCAGGATGCCGGTACGGGCACTGGCGAGGTGGCCGTAGCGCCAGGAGAGTTGCCGGCCGGCCTCTTCGGGCGTGCGCCCTTGCAGCAGCAGCCAGATCGCGGCGATGAGGCCGGTCCGGTCGGCGCCGGATTTGCAGTGGATCAGGATGGGTTCGGGCAGGTCGGGCAACATGGCCGCCAGGCGCTCGATGCGATCCTTGTGCGGCGCGCCGCGGCTTTCGAAGGGGGCGTCGGCATGGACGAGGCCCAGCCGCGCGGCCTCGCGCCGGCTCAGCAGGTCGGCGCCGCAATCCTCCCGGTGGCCGCGCAGATTGAGCAGGGTGCGAATGCCGTGGTCGCGCACAGCGGCGCGGAGTTGAAAGGGGAGCGGGTGGTTCGAGCGGTAGAGCCGCCCGGGCTCGACCACGCCCCAGTTGCGCCAGGGCAGGCGCAGGGCGGCGTGGTCGATGAAGAGCGCGTTGGTCCAGGGCCGCATGGGCGGGGTATGGCGGAAAGATTGTTCCTACTCCATCCGCGCGCCCGAAAGCCGCACCATTTCCTGCCACACCGGCCGCTCCCGCCGCACCCGTTCCCACACGCCGTCCGGCGAGCTGCCCACCGCCCGCGCCCCGCCGCGCAGGAACCGGTCCTGCACCGTGGCGTCCGCCGCCGCGGCCTGGAAGGCGGCCGAGGCGCGCTC
>CAXTJY010000356.1:0-4919 GCA_964244395.1 uncultured Rhodovarius sp. | reverse complement strand
GGGTTTGAGGGAGAGGTCCAGCGGCGCTTCATGCGCATGCGCCTCGGCGATGGCGCGTACCGCCGGCCCATGGGCGGCATGCCAGGCGGACCACAGCCAGGAGGGTGTGTCGAGGCGCGGCGCGTCCAGCCCTTCAAGGGCGGCAGGGCCTGCTTCGGAGACGCGGCGCAGCACGGCGTTGACGAGCCCGGCGAACGGTCGCGGCACCAGGGCGACGCAATCGCTGACGGCGGCGTGCGGCGGGGTGCCGAGCAGCAGCAGCTCGGCGGCGCCGATGCGCAGCGTGTTGCGGACCTCCGGCGGCGGCTCGCGTTTCAGCCAGGGCTCCAGGGTGGCATCGAGGCTGCCGGTACGGCGCAGCACGGTGGCGGCGATGCGGTGGCCGGCGGCACGGTCGCGCGGCGGCATGGGGGGCAGGCCGTCCAGCGCTTCCTCCAGCGGGCGGCGGGATTGCAGGACGGCGGTGAGGAGGGCCAGGGCGGCGGTACGGGTGGGGGAGGCCATGTTTGGGTTATGCGCGGAAAGCTGGGCGGAGGAACATGGGTGGTGTGGGCGGTTGGTTAGCTATATGCATGGACTAAGGAGACTGGCCGATGCCCACGGTGACCGTTCACGCCGCGAAGACCCATTTGTCGAAGCTTCTCGCGGCCGTCGAGGCGGGGGAGGAGGTCATCATCCAGCGCGGGCGAACGCCGATCGCCCGGTTGGTGAAGATCGAGCCGAAGACCGGGCGCCGGCCAGGCTTCGGTGCACTCAAAGGCGTCATCAAGCTGGACGAGAGTTTCTTCGACCCCCTTCCGGAGGAAGAACTGGCTGCGTGGGAGTGAATTTGCTCCTCGACACCCATGCGCTCATTTGGTGGCTGTCCGGCGATGGCGCGCTCAGCCGCTTGGCCAGGGACGCCATAGAAGACCGGGCCAACGTCACCTTCGTCAGCGCCGCGACGGCGTGGGAGATCACCACCAAGTACCGCATCGGAAAGCTCCCCAGCGTGGCCGGCATCGTGGCCGGCATCGTGGCCGATATCGAGGGCACGGTGACCAGCTATGGCTTCAAGCCCCTTGCCGTTTCGATGCGGCACGGGCAGTTGGCGGGGACGTTGCCGGGCGACCATCGCGACCCGTTCGACCGCATGCTCATGGCGCAGGCGATGCTGGAAAGGTTGGTCTTGGTTTCCAACGAGGTGTTGTTCGACCGGTATGGCCCTGACAGGCTCTGGTAGGCGCGCATGCTGAGCAACCTGTTGGTGCGTGGCGAGGCGCTTAGTTCTGCCCGCCCCCGGCTGGCGCTGGTGCTGCTGTGCCTGGCCCTCTACCTCCCCGGCTTCTTCACTGTGCCGGCGCTGGACCGCGATGAGGCCCGCTTCGCCCAGGCCAGCCGGCAGATGGTGGAGAGCGGCGACTACGTGAACATCCGGGTCGGGCTGGAGGAGCGCAACAAGAAGCCGGTCGGGATTCATTGGGCGCAGGTGGCGGTGGTGCATGCGCTGGAGGCGGTGGGCATCACGGCACGCAGCGAGATTTTCGCCTACCGGGTGCCATCCATGCTGGGGGCCATCCTGGCGGTGCTGGCGACCTTCTCCTTCGGGCGGGCGCTGGTGGGGCGGCGGGCGGCGCTGCTGGGAGCCGCGATGCTTGCGGCCTGCATGGTGCTGTTGGTGGAGACCCACATCGCCAAGACCGATGCGGCGCTGCTGGCCACCGTGGCGGCCGCGATGGGGCTGTTCGGCCTGGCCTATCTGCGGCCCGGCGCCTTCACCGCACGGCAGGCGACGGCCTTCTGGGGCGTACTTGGCCTGTCGATCCTGCTGAAGGGGCCGGTAGGGCCGATGGTGCCGCTGCTGACCGGCGTTACCCTGGCGGTGATGGACAGGGGCGCACCTTGGCTGCGGGCGCTGCGCCCGGCCTGGGGTGTGCCATTCATGCTGGCGCTGGCGGCGCCCTGGATGATCGCCATCGGCATCGCCACCGAAGGGCGGTTCTTCGCCCAGGCGCTGGGCGACGACATGATCGCCAAGGTGGCCGGCGGCGAGGAGCGGCATTGGGGGCCGCCCGGCTACTACCTGATCGTCTTCTTCATCGCCGCCTTCCCGTCCGCCTGGATGGTGATGCCGGCGCTGCGCCAGGCGTGGGGCGCGCGCACCCTGCCCGCCACCCGCTTCCTGCTGGCCTGGCTGGTGCCGACATGGCTGGTGTTCGAAGCGGTGGCGACCAAGCTGCCGCACTACACCATGCCCAGCTACCCCGCGCTGATGCTGCTGATCGCCGCTTGGGCGATGGACCCGCTGCGGCTGCTGCCGGGGCGATGGCTGCTATGGGCGATGCGGGCGGTGCTGGCGGCGGTGGCGGTGGGGATGGGCGTGCTGGCGGTGGTGGCGCCGGTGGTGCTGGATGGCTGCCTGGCCTGGGCTTCGCTGCTGGTGCTGCCTTTGGGGCTGCTTTTGGCCGTGGTCGTGCTGCGGGCCAGCGCGGCCGGGCATTGGGCGCGCGCCGCGGGGCTGGGCGTGGTGCTGGCCGTGCCGCTCTACGCCGCGGTGCTGGAGGGGGTGCTGCCCCGCATCGAGGCGATGTGGGTCGCGCCGCGGCTGGAGGCCGCGCTGGACCGCGTGGCACCGGGCCTGCCGCCGGAGCGCTTCGGCATCGCCGGCCACGCCGAGCCTTCGACGCTGTTCGCCATCGGCGGCGCGCTGCGGTTGCTGCCCAGCGGGCCCGCCGCGGCCGGCTTCCTGGCCGAGATGCCGGGCCGCGTGGTGGCGGTGGGCAACCGGCAGGAGGCCGCCTTCCAGGCCGAGGCCACGCGTGCAGGGCTGCGGCTGCAAGAACTCGCCACAGTCTCCGGCTACAACTACTCGCGGGGGCGGCCGATCACGCTGCTGCTGTACAGGAGCGTGCCATGATGGACTGGGTGACGAACACGGTGGCCAGCGCGGGGCTGGTTGGCGTGTTCCTGCTGATGCTGGCGGAGAACCTGTTCCCGCCGATCCCGTCGGAGCTGATCATGCCGCTGGCGGGCTTCGCGGCCGCGCGCGGGCAGCTGAGCCTGGTGGGGGTGATCGTGGCCGGGGTGGCGGGGACGCTGGCGGGCAACGTGTTCTGGTTCGAATTGGCGCGCTGGTTCGGCGCGGCGCGGACGATCGGACTGTGCGTGCGCTTCGGCGGCTGGCTGGGGATCACCGCCGAGGATCTGGAGAAGGCGCAGCAGGCATTGCGCCGGCACGGGCCGTGGGCGGTGTTCCTGGGCCGGATGATGCCGGGCATCCGCACCGTCATCTCGATCCCGGCCGGGCTGATCGAAATGCCGCGGCTGGCCTTCTATGGCCTGACGACGTTGGGCAGCACGATTTGGGTGGGGGGCCTGGCTGTGGTGGGATACCTGCTGGAGGAGCGATTCAGCGCGGTAGAGGATTACGTGGGGCCGTTCAGCAAGGTGTTCCTGGCGCTGTTCGTGCTGGCGTTCCTGTGGCCGCTGGCGCGGGTGGTTTGGCAGCGGCGGCGGAGATGATTGCACGGGGCGCGGGGCTTGGCTAAAGCAGGGGCCGACCGGAGAGGTGGCGGAGTGGTCGATCGCGTCGGTCTCGAAAACCGAAGTACTTGCAAGGGTACCGTGGGTTCGAATCCCACCCTCTCCGCCAGCGATAAGTTATTGATCTTAAAGGTTTTATTTGACTTGGCGGAGCCTGGCCTGGATAGTCGACGACAGACAGCCAATGGTCCCCGGTAGGTGCAAGTCTTCGGTGGTGTCTGCTGTTTTGCATCGCAGCATCTCCCATTGGCAACCCCGAAGGACTGCGTGAAGGGTGGAGGCGCAAACGTCATGCGCATCGCTCCGCCACCGGCCTGGTGGCGATCTCTGCATCGTGTTCCATATCCCGCCGAGCATCGGGGCACAGGGCGGTGCTGGCCCGGCTCATTCCTGTTCTCGACCGGCCGAACGCGCCGCCAGCGGCACCAACAACACGGCGCTCAATACCGACACGCCGACGTCTGGCTGTTCGATCAGGCGGCGGGGACATTCGGCAACTGGTGCGGGGTCGCGCCGTTACCGAGGCGAACCGGAGGGATCGCGTGACCCAGAATCTCAAGATCACGCCCTATGAAGGCCCATCCGGCGGCTGGGGCTCGCTGAATTCGGTGCAGCAGGTTCTGCGGCGCGAGGGCCACCCCGCCAGCACCGCGCTGGCCTTGGCCAAGCAGAACAAGCATGGCGGCTTCATGTGCGTCTCCTGCGCCTGGGCCAAGCCGCATCCGCCGCATGTCGCGGAGTTCTGCGAGAACGGCGCCAAGGCCACCGCCTGGGACCTGACCAGCCGCCGCATCGGCCCCGCCTTCTTCCGGCGGCACGACGTCGCGCAGCTCAACGCCATGTCCGACCACGCGCTGGAGGAGGCCGGGCGGCTGACCGAGCCGATGCGCTGGAACCCGGCCACCGACCACTACGAGCCGGTTTCCTGGGAGGAGGCGCTCGGCCATATCGGCACCGAACTCAAGGCGATGCAGCCGGACTCGGTCGTCTTCTACGCCTCCGGCCGCGCCTCCAACGAGGCCGCCTACATGTGGCAGCTGCTGGCCCGGATGTACGGCACCAACAATCTGCCCGACAGCTCCAACATGTGCCACGAGAGCACGTCGGTCGCGCTGCCGCTGTCCATCGGCGCGCCTGTCGGGACCGTCGCGCTGGACGATTTCGAGCACACCGACTGCCTGCTGCTGTTCGGCCAGAACACCGCCGTCAACAGCCCGCGCATGCTGCACCAGTTCGACGAGGCGGCGAAGCGCGACGTGCCGATCATCAACTTCAACCCGCTGCGCGAGCGCGGCCTGGAGCGCTTCACCGACCCGCAGAGCGTGTCGCAGATGGCGCTGACCGGCAGCCGCAGAATCCTCACCGCGGACCACCGGCTGCGGCCCGGCGGTGACATG
>CAXTJY010000355.1:0-4920 GCA_964244395.1 uncultured Rhodovarius sp. | reverse complement strand
CGGCCCCGTCCCCGCCGCCAGCCTCAAGACCCTGCTCATGCCCAAGACCGTCCGCAAGAGTGACCTGCCGACCAAGACCTGTCCGGTCTGCGGCCGCCCGTTCGCGTGGCGGAAGAAGTGGACCAAGGTCTGGGATGAGGTGCGCGTCTGCTCGGAGCGCTGCCGGCGGGCGAAGACGCCGCGGGGCGGGACGTGACGCGTCCGACCTTGCGCCGCCCGCGCCCGCCGGCCTAAACCGGACGGCCAATCGTCCTTCATCCGCCGGAGCTTGCCCCCATGCGCGCCGAGGATCCTCGCCCCGTCCGTCTCGTCGACTACCGCCCGTCGGACTTTCTGATCGACACGGTGCGTCTGGACGTCGTCCTCGACCCGCACGCCACCCGCGTCACCGCGCGGCTGGCGCTCCGGCCCAACCCGGCAGGCCGCGCGGGCGCAGCCCTCGTGCTCGACGGCGACGAGCTGACGTTGGTCTCAGCCGCCATCGACGGCGCGCCGATCGCCAGCGGCGACGCCGACGTCGGCCCGTCGTCGCTCGTGATCGCGACCCCGCCGCGCGGGGCGTTCGAGCTGACGCTGGTGACCGAGATCGACCCGGAGGCCAACAAGGCGCTGGACGGGCTCGCCGCGTTGGGGCGCGGCGCGCTCGGCATGGTCGCGGCCACCGGGCGGCTCACGCTGTTCGGGTTGGAGGGCGTGTCGCATTGGGTGCGCCCGCCGTTCCACGGCCGGGCGTTCCTGCGCGCCTTCGTGGAGTTCGCCTATTTCAGCCTGCCCGTCGTGGCGCTCACCGCCGTGTTCACCGGGATGGTGCTCGCCTTGCAGTCGGCGACCGGGCTCGCCCGGTTCTCCGCCGAGAGCGCGGTCGCCAACTTGGTGGTGCTGTCCATCACGCGCGAACTGGGGCCGGTGCTGGCCGGGCTGATGGTGGCGGGCCGGGTGGGGGCCGCGATGGCCGCCGAACTCGGCACGATGCGGGTGACCGACCAGATCGACGCGCTGACCACGCTCAGCACCGACCCGATGAAGTACCTGGTGGCGCCGCGCATCCTGGCGGCCATGCTGGCGATGCCCTTCCTGGTGCTGGTGGCCGACATTCTGGGCGTGATGGGCGGCTATATCATCGGCACTTTCAAGCTGGGCTTCGTCTCCGCGGCGTTCCTGGATTCGGTGTGGGACGTGCTGCAAGTGATGGACGTCGTCAGCGGCCTGGTGAAGGCGGCCGTGTTCGGCTTCGTCATCGGGTGGATGGGCTGCTGGTGCGGCTATCGCAGCCAGGGCGGTGCGCAGGGCGTGGGGCTGGCGACGACGTCGGCCGTGGTGGCGGCGTCCATCCTCATCCTGGCGATGGACTACATGGTGACCGAGGCGTTCTTCGCGCAATGAGCCCCTTCTTGCCATGACACTGGCGGTGACCCTGCGCGGCGTACGGAAGGCTTTCGGGCCGAAGCAGGTGCTGGACGGCGTGGACGTGGCGGTCCCCGCCGGCGGTTCGCTGGTGGTGCTGGGCGGCTCCGGCAGCGGCAAGTCGGTGATGCTGCGTTGCATCCTGGGGCTGATGCAGCCCGATGGCGGGATCATCGAAATTGGCGGACGGGACGTAGCCTCGATGAGCCGGACCGAGCGGCGGTCGCTGATGGACCGTATCGGCATGCTGTTCCAGGGCGGCGCGTTGTTCGACAGTTTGCCGGTGTGGGAGAACGTCTGCTTCAAGCTTTTGGCGCAAAAGCGTATCACCCGCGCCGCCGCACGGGATCGCGCCGCCGAGGTGCTCGCCCAGGTGGGGCTGGCGGCGAGCGTGGGCGATTTGGCGCCGGCGGAGCTGTCCGGCGGCATGCAAAAGCGGGTGGCGCTGGCGCGCGCGGTGGCGGCGCAGCCGGACCTGCTGTTCTTCGACGAGCCGACGACGGGGCTGGACCCGATCATGGGCGCGGTGATCGACGGGTTGATCGTGGATTGCGTGCAGCGGTTGGGTGCGACGGCCATCTCGATCACGCATGACATGGCGAGCGCGCGGCGCATCGGCGAGCGGGCGGCAATGTTGCACAAGGGCCGGATCGTGTGGGAAGGCCCGGCAGCCGAGCTGGGGCAGACCGGCAACGCCATGGTGGACCAGTTCGCGCGGGGCGAGCGCGAGGGGCCGATCGAGATGGAGCTGCGGCGGTAGTCAGGCTTCCTGCACGCCGGTGGCGCCGGCCGCTTTCGCGGCCCAGACCAGGGCGCGATCGAGGGTGGCGAAGCCGTCGCAGTGCGACGATGTGGTGACATGCAGGGCATCGGCGAGATCGACGCCCGTCTCAGCAAGGGCCCGCGCTGCAGCCAGAACGGTACCGCGTTCCATAATCACGGTCGGCAAGCCGGCAAAGGCGCGCAGTTTCCCCACGATGTCCGCGCGGGGAACCCGGTAGGTGCTGCGAAGGACCCATTCCGTTTCGAGGATCACGGTCAGGGCGATGAAAACCGGCTGGCCATTGATCAGCGCCTTGGCCCGCGCCGACTGCTGGGGATGGTCGCCGGTCAGATATCGAACGACCAGATTAGTATCGACCGCGAGCATGCCGTCGCTTGACCTCCGCCATCACGCCCGCATCCATCTCTTCGATCGTCTTCGGCGGCCCTTTATAGGGTATGGAGGCGAATACGTCCTCCGGCCGCGTCGGCGGAAAGATCGGGGCGGGCTTCAGCAACACGCCCTCCGCCGTCTCCTCAACCACCAGGCGCGTGCCAGCGCCCCACTCCCGCCGCTGACGGATGGCGCTGGGCAGGATGACCTGACCCTTGGTCGAAACGGTTGTGGTAAGCTCTTTCGCTGCGGCCATCGCCCAACTCCGAAGTAAGACGGATGTAAGATAAGGCCGGTGCGCGTTCTTGCTAGGCACGGCCACCACGTTGACTCTCTGCCGCCCGCAACGCTAAAAGCCCGCTTCCGGCTGGCGGCCCACGGCCCCGGCCCCTTCGACTTTGCCGCTTGAGGTTGTCTTCCCATGAGTTTCGCAGTCATCCGCACCGGCGGAAAGCAGTACCGGGTGGTGCCGAACGGCGTCGTCCGCGTCGAGAAGCTGGAGGCCGAAGCCGGCGCCACCATCACCTTCCACGATGTGCTGGCCATCTCCACCGAAGCCGGCCTTGTGCTAGGCGCCCCCGTGGTCGCCGGCGCCAGCGTGACCGCCACGGTGCTGGAGCAGACCCGCGGCGACAAGATCCTGATCCTGAAGAAGCGCCGCCGGAAGAACAGCCGCCGCAAGCGCGGCCATCGCCAACACGAGACGGTGCTGCGCATCAGCGCCATCGCCGCCTAGGTCCGATCGCGGAGGGCCGCTTGGCCCGCAGCGTGAATCGGACCGATCAATAACGGAGACGAGACCATGGCACATAAGAAAGCTGGCGGTTCCTCCCGCAACGGCCGCGACTCTCCCGGCCAGCGGCTGGGCGTGAAGAAGTTCGGCGGCCAGAAGGTGCTGGCCGGCAACATCCTGGTGAAGCAGCGCGGCACGAAGATGAAGCCCGGCACCAATGTCGGCCTGGGCCGCGACCACACGATCTTCGCGCTCGTCGAAGGCCATGTGAAGTTCGACCGCAAGGCCGAGGGCCGGGTGCATGTGTCGGTCATCCCGATGGCGCTCGCGGCCGAGTAACCCTCCGCGCATTCTTCGTGCGTTTGAGCGGGGGCCCTTCGGCCCCCGTTTTCGTTTGGACCCCTGATGAAATTTCTCGATGAAGCCAAGGTCTACGTAAAAGGCGGCGACGGCGGCGACGGCGTCGTCGCGTTCCGGCGCGAGCGCTTCATCGAGTATGGCGGCCCCGATGGCGGCAATGGCGGGCGGGGCGGCCACGTCTATGTCCGCGCCGTCGAAGGCCTCAACACCCTCATCGACTTCCGCTACGCCCAGCACTTCAAGGCCCGCAAGGGCGGCAACGGCGCCGGCTCCGACCGCACCGGCGCCGCCTCCGACGACGTCATCCTCAAGGTCCCCGTCGGCACCCAGATCCTGGGCGAGGACAAGGAAACCCTGGTCGCCGACCTGGACGAGCCCGGCAAGGAAGCCCTGCTGGCCCGCGGCGGCGATGGCGGCTTCGGCAACGCCAACTTCAAGACCAGCACCAACCGCGCGCCGCGCCGGGCCGACAAGGGCTATCCGGGCGAGGAGCGCTGGCTGTGGCTGCGCCTCAAGCTGATCGCCGATGTCGGGCTGGTGGGGCTGCCCAACGCCGGCAAATCCACCATGCTGGCCGCCGTCAGCGCCGCGCGCCCGAAAATCGCCGACTACCCATTCACCACGCTGCACCCGCAGCTGGGCGTGGTGCGGCTGTCGCATTCGGAAGAGTTCGTCATCGCCGACATCCCCGGCCTGATCGAGGGTGCCAGCGAAGGCGCCGGGCTGGGCACCCGCTTCCTGGGCCATGTCGAGCGCTGCGCCGTGCTGCTGCACCTCATCGACGGCACTGCGGCGGACCCGGCCGCAGCGTACCGCACCATTCGCGAGGAGTTGGAGGCCTATGGCGGCGGCCTGGCGGAGCGGCCGGAGGTGCTGGTGCTGAACAAGGTGGATGCGATGACGCCGCAGGGACGAGTGAGTCGCGTGAAGGCACTGGAACGGGCCGCCGGCAAGCCGGTAATGACGACGTCCGGCGCCACCGGCGAGCACGTTCCCGCGCTGCTGCGCAAGCTGGCCGATACCATCGCGGCGGAGCGGCGGCAGTGAGCGTTGTCCTTGTCAGCGGCCGTCGCTAACAAGGCGGCCCGCCCGCGGCCGTATTGCGCTGGTCTGCGATAAGGACCGCCCGTGAGCCTCGCCACCGCCCGCCGCATTGTCATCAAGATCGGCTCCGCCCTCGTCGTCGAGCCCCGCACCGCCACGCCCCGCGCCGGCTGGATGGCCGGCGTCGCCGCCGATGTCGCCGCGCTGCGCGCCCGCGGCGCCG
>CAXTJY010000354.1:0-4921 GCA_964244395.1 uncultured Rhodovarius sp. | reverse complement strand
GCCTGGAACAATCGGTCACCGACGCGCTGGAGCTGATCGAGATGGCGGAGGCTGAGGAGGACGTCGCCACCGCCGACGCTGCGGTGGCCGACCTCGTCGCTCTGGGCGAGGAGGCCAAACGCCGCGAGATCGAGGCGCTGCTGTCGGGTGAGGCGGATCAGAACGACGCCTATCTTGAAGTGAACGCGGGTGTGGGCGGCACGGAGGCACAGGATTGGGCCGAGATGCTGCTGCGCATGTACCAGCGCTGGGCGGAGAAGCGCGGCTACAAGGCCATCCTCACCGAGCAGAGCGACGGCGAGGAGGCCGGCATCAAGTCGGCGACCCTGCAGGTCACCGGCGCCAACGCCTTTGGCTGGATGAAGACCGAGACCGGGGTGCACCGCCTGGTCCGCATCAGCCCCTTCGGCGGCAACGACAAGCGGCAAACGTCCTTCGCCAGCGTCTATGTCTATCCGGTGGTGGACGACAAGATCGAGATCGACATCAACCCGGCCGACATCAAGACCGACACCTTCCGCGCGTCGGGCGCCGGCGGCCAGCATGTCAACAAGACGGAATCGGGCGTGCGCTTCACTCACCTGCCCACCGGCGTGGTGGCCGCCAGCACGCAGGACCGCAGCCAGCACAAGAACCGCGCCATTGCCATGAACATGCTGAAGGCGCGGTTGTACGAGCTGGAACTGCGCAAGCGCGAGGCGATCAGCGCCGGAATCGAGGCCGGCAAGACCGACATCGGCTGGGGCCACCAGATCCGCAATTACGTACTGCAGCCGTATCAGCTGGTGAAGGACCTGCGCACCAACCGGGAAAGCGGCAACCCGGCGGCGGTGCTGGATGGCGACCTGGACGAGTTCATGGCCGCGGCGCTGGCGGCACGGGCTGGCACGACGCGCAGCGATGCCAGCGCCTCGGCGCGGTGATGCCTGCGCGCCGCGGCGCGGCGTGCCGATGCGCCCTGCCGTGGCGATGACCGCGGGACCCAGCGCCGCCGGCCTGCCGCCCGGCCAGCGCATCTACGCCATCGGTGACATCCATGGTTGCCTCGACAAGCTGCGCGCGCTGCATGCCACCATCCGGGCCGACCTGCGCGCTTACCCCATCGCCCGACCGCTGACCCTCCACCTCGGCGACTACATCGACCGTGGGCCGGACAGCGCGGGCGTCGTCCGCGCGCTGATGGATATGTGCGACCTGCCCATCATCAACCTGATGGGGAACCACGAGCAGACGGCCCTGGCGGCGCTCGGTGGCGAAGGCGCGGCATGCGCCGACTGGCTGCACCAAGGCGGCGAGCCCGCGCTGCAAAGCTGGGGGCTGGACGCCGCCGGCCCGCGCGCCGGCTGGCAACTTCCAGACGCCGAGCTGGCATGGATGCGCGGCCTGGCGCCGCATCACGTCGCCGGCGGCTACGTATTCGTCCATGCCGGGCTGCGGCCCGGCCTGCCGCTCGCTGAACAAAGCCTGGAGGACAAGCTGCGCATCCGCCGCCCCTTCCTGGACAGCGACGCCGACTTCGGCGCCGTGGTGGTGCATGGCCACACCCCGACTCGCAGCCGCGCGCCCGAGCGGCACCGCAACCGCATCAACCTCGACACCGGTGCGGTGTTCGGCGGCCCGCTGACCTGCGGGGTGTTCGAGGGCGAGACGGTGCAGTTCCTCTCGGCGGGGTGATAGGCGGCCCCGAAGGGGGCATCGGGATTTCCTGGTATCACCGCCAAGCGCCCACGCGCCATGATGCGCTGCAAGACATGGAGCGGTGCCGTGCAGCGATACTTCCTGGTTCTTCTCGCGACGCTGGCGGCGGCGGGCACAGCCCGGGCTGACACCACCCATTGCAGCGACCGGCTACAGGTCTGGTCCGTCAGTCGCAGCATCACGCCGATCAATGATGGTGCCCGGGTCGAGTTCTCCGCCTACATCCGCAATCATACCCAGGCAGCCATCGGCTACACACTGACGATGCAGTATCCGTTGCGCGACCGTCCGATGAATCAGGCTCGAAGCGTCGCCGGCTCACGCAGCGACACGGTGCCGCTGGGCCGCATCGCCAGCACCGACCGACAGGGCGGTTCAGCCCCCAGCGCCGCAATCATCGAGCGCAACATCCGGATCACCTGTCCCTGACACGGGCCCGGGCCTACTTCCTGGAGCCGGCATAGCGGCCCTGGGGCTTGTGCTGCGCCGCGGAAGGCTTGCGCGGCCCCGGAGAAGGCGGCTTGCCGCGCGGCACGAAGCCGGGCCTGGCATCGGGTGCCGCCTTCGGGATCGGCTGCATCGGCTCGACCTGGATATGCGCGTCCGGCCCCTCGCCGCGCCCGCAGGCCTGGGCGAAGCGGTGGGCGGCTGCCGCCGCGACCTCAAATTGCGTCTCGCCGCGCAGGATGCGGATGCGGCCGACCTCCTCGCGCGACACATGGCCACGCCGGCAGATGAAGGGCAGCAACCATTTCGGGTCGGCCCCGCCCTCGCGCCCGACATCCATGTGGAACCACACCGCCCCATCGGTCTCGACGCGCGGTGCCTCACGGATGGTGGGTTGCAGGCGCTCATGCGGCGCCGTGTCGGTCAGCTCCTCGGGCGAGGGCAAGGGGGCGCGCAGCAGGCGGATCAGGGCGGCGGCCAACGCTTCGGGCGGGGCGTCGAGCGTTGCGGCCAGGGCCTGGTCGGCCTCGTCGATCTCCTCGGCCGCCAGCGCGCGGGCCTGCTCGACGATGCGTTCATTGTCGCGCGCCCGAACCGCCTCGGCCGTCGGCGCCGGCACCCACACCGCCTGCACCCGCGCGGCCTGGATCAACCGCTCGGCCAGTCGGCGGCGGGAGACGGGCACGATGAAAAGCGAGGTGCCCTTACGCCCGGCCCGGCCGGTTCGGCCGGAGCGGTGCTGCAAAGTCTCGGGGTCACGCGGCAGGTCGGCGTGGATGACCAGGCCGAGCTCCGGCAGGTCGATGCCGCGGGCGGCGACGTCTGTTGCCACGCAAACCCGCGCCCGTCCGTCGCGCAGGTTCTGCAGCGCGCGGGTGCGCTCGGCCTGGCTCATCTCGCCGGAGAGCTGCACGGCCGAGAAGCCGCGTTCCATCAGGTTGCCATGCAGCCGGGCCACCGTGGCGCGGGTGGCGCAGAACACCATGGCGAGCTGCGGGTTCTCCAGCCGCAGCGCGTTCACCACGGCGCGCTCGATGTCGTGCGGCGCCACGACCGTGGCCTGGTAGGTGATGTCGCCATGCGCCTCGCCGGCGCTGGAAACCTCGATGCGCAGCGCATCGCGCTGGAAGCGCTTGGCCATCTGGGCGATCGGCTTGGGCACTGTGGCGGAGAACAGAAGGGTGCGCCGCTCGGCCGGCACGGCGTCGAGGATGGCCTCCAATTCATCGCGGAAACCCAGGTCGAGCATCTCGTCGGCCTCGTCGAGCACGACGACCTTGAGAGACTTGGTGTTGAGGTTGCCGCGCTCAATATGATCACGCAGCCGGCCGGGGGTGCCGACCACCATGTGGACGCCCTGGTTGAGCGCGCGGCGCTCGGCCATCGGGTCCATACCGCCGACGCAGGACGCCACCCGGCCGCCGGCCTGGGCGTAGAGCCACATCAGCTCGGTCTTCACCTGCAAGGCGAGTTCGCGCGTGGGCGCGATGACGAGGGCGAGGGGGGCGCCGGCCTGCGGCAAGCGCTCGGCGTCGCCCAGCAGGTTGGGCGCCATGGCCAGGCCATAGGCGACGGTCTTTCCGGAGCCGGTCTTGGCCGAGACAAGCAGGTCGCGGTCGGCACCGGCTTCCAGCACGGAGGCCTGGACGGGGGTGGCGGTGAGGTATTCGCGCGCGGCGAGGGCCGCCTGAAGCGGCGCGGGGAGTGTGGAGAAGGGCATGTCGCTGTTCTATCCTCTGCCCGCGCGCCGCGCGCCAGCCTGAATCGGCGCGGGCCAGCGCTGCGTGGGCGGCGGGTGCGGCTCAGGCGAAGCCGAGAAATACCGCCAGGCTGCGGTTCAGGGCAAGCAACTGGTCATGCGGCACCCGGCCGATGACGCGCGTGACCCTGATGCGGCGTATGCTGGTGATCCGCTCCACCATGATCTCACTGGGTCCTTGCAGACCGGTGGCGGGATTGGCAGGTAAGGCAATCCGCAATATCGACGCGTCCGCAAGGCTATGCGAGGTTACGGGGCACACCACGACGCTGTCGGTCCCCAGGAACAAGTCGTCCTGCGCAATGACGGCAGGGTGGGGCTTGCCAGCAAAATCCCCGCCCGCGCGATCCGCCATCAGGACGATGTCACCGCGCCGCATCGGGCATTGAGCCATCTTCATCGTCGTCGAAGATCACGGCGTGCCGTTCGATGAAGTCCATCCAGTCATCGAAATCGTGTGCTTCAGATACGGCGCGCGACTGCCGCCGCGCCTCTTCGGCGAAGCCTGGCGCCTGCGTGTCCGGCACCCAAATCTGAAGCAGCCTCATGCCTTGGCCGCGCATTTTCGCGCGGTGGCTGGCGACGCGCTTCGCTGAGCTAATGGCGGACATGCGTTACATGTAACGCATGCCCGGTTGCTCCGCAAGAGTCACCCTAACCCGCGCGGCTCCCGCCGCGGATACCTTGGCGCCCGTTCCTCGCGCACCTCCGGCGCCGGCTGCGCCAGTTCAGCCATCAGCTCGCGGATCTTCCCCGCCACGCTCTGCTTCAATTCCGGCGAGGTATGTTGCTTGAACGCGGCATACACCTCCTTCAGTTCCCGAAGCTGGCGCTCCTTCTCCGGCCGGTTGCGCGGCACCGGGCGGTTGTCACTCAGCTGGCCTTCACGTGAGCGCATGATCAGATATCCAACATCAAACGGCGGGGGTCTTCGATGCACTCTTTGACACGGACGAGGAAGCTCACCGCCTCCTTGCCGTCCACGATGCGGTGGTCGTAGCTCAGCGCCAGGTACAT
>CAXTJY010000353.1:0-4929 GCA_964244395.1 uncultured Rhodovarius sp. | reverse complement strand
GGCGTCGATACCGGCGGCTCCAACGTGCAGTTCGGCATCAACCCCAAGGATGGCCGCATGGTCATCATCGAGATGAACCCGCGCGTATCGCGCAGCTCGGCACTGGCATCCAAGGCGACCGGCTTCCCCATCGCCAAGATCGCGGCAAAGCTGGCCGTCGGCTACACGCTGGACGAGCTGAAGAACGACATCACCATGGTGACGCCGGCCAGCTTCGAGCCGACCATCGACTATGTGGTGGTTAAGATCCCGCGCTTCACCTTCGAAAAATTCCCCGGCACCCCCGCCTATCTCACCACATCGATGAAAAGCGTGGGCGAGGCGATGAGCATCGGCCGCAGCTTCGCCGAAGCCCTGCAAAAGGGCTTGCGCAGCCTGGAGACCGGCTTCTCCGGCCTCGACGTGATTCCGGAGCCGGGTGACGGCAGCAAGCAGGCCTTCATCGCCGCCCTGTCGATGCCCACGCCGGACCGCATCGTCATGGCCGGCCAGGCGATGCGCGCCGGCCTGACGGTGGAGGAGATCGCCGAGGCCACCCGCTTCGAGCCGTGGTTTCTGCGCGAGGTCGAGAAGATCATCGCCGCCGAGCGCGAGGTGGCGGCGAACGGCCTGCCCACCAGCGCCACCAAGCTCCGCAACCTCAAGGCGCTGGGCTTTTCCGACCGCCAGCTCGCCCGCATCACCGGGCAGCAGGAGCCCGCCGTCACCGCCGCGCGGCAAAAGCTCGGCGTGCTGCCGGTGTACAAGCGCATCGACACCTGCGCCGCGGAATTCGCTGCCGACACCCCCTTCATGTATTCGACCTATGAGGGCGGCTTCGGCGTGCCGGCCTGTGAAGCGCGCCCGACCGACGCGAAGAAGGTCATCATCCTGGGCGGCGGCCCGAACCGCATCGGCCAGGGCATCGAGTTCGACTATTGCTGCGTCCATGCCGCCTACGCGCTGAAGGAAGTCGGTATTGAGACCATCATGGTCAATTGCAACCCGGAGACGGTGAGCACCGACCCGGAGACCGCCGACCGGCTGTATTTCGAGCCGCTGTTCCATGAGGACGTGCTGGCGCTCATCGCCAAGGAGATGGAGGCCGGCACCCTGCTGGGCTGCATCGTGCAGTATGGCGGGCAGACGCCGCTCAAGCTGTCTCAGTCCCTGGCCAAAGCCGGCATCCCCATCCTGGGCACCAGCGCCGACGCCATCGACGTGGCGGAGGACCGCGAACGCTTCCAGGCCCTGCTCAAGACCCTGGGCCTTCGTCAGCCGCAGAACGGCACCGTCCGCAACATCGAGGAAGCGTTGGTCGAGGCCGAACGCATCGGCTACCCGGTGGTGGTGCGCCCCAGCTACGTGCTGGGCGGGCGGGCCATGGAAATCGCCTACTCGCCCGAACAGCTGCGCCGCTTCGGCGCCGAGGCGGTGAAGGTGGCGGGCGACAACCCGATCCTGATCGACCAGTACCTGGCCGACGCCATCGAGGTGGATGTGGACTGCATCGCCGACCGCGAGGGCAACGTCTACGTCGCCGGCGTGATGGAGCATATCGAGGAAGCCGGCATCCATTCGGGTGACAGCGCCTGCTCGCTGCCGCCCTACTCCCTGCCGCCCGCCATCATCACCGAGCTGAAGGCGGAGACGGAAGCGATGGCCCGGGCCCTCAAGGTGCAGGGCCTGATGAACGTGCAATATGCGGTGAAGGACAACGAGATCTTCGTCCTCGAAGTGAACCCTCGCGCCAGCCGCACCGTGCCCTTCGTGGCCAAGGCGACGGGGGTGCCGGTGGCCAAGATCGGCGCCCGGGTCATGGCCGGGGCGCTGCTGTCCGAATTTGCACTGGACGATGACGCGGTGCCGCGCCACGTCGCGGTGAAGGAAGCCGTCTTCCCCTTCAACCGCTTCCCCAATGTCGACGTCATCCTCGGCCCGGAGATGAAATCCACCGGCGAGGTGATGGGCCTCGACCTGTCCTTCGAGCGCGCCTTCCTCAAGGCCCAGCTCGGCGCCGGGGTGAAGCTGCCGGAGTCCGGCACCGCCTTCCTCAGCGTGAAGAACAGCGACAAGACCGCCGCCGTCACCCTCGCCCGGCGGCTGACCGACATGGGCTTCCGCGTGCTCGCCACCCGCGGCACCGCTGCGCGGCTGCGTGAGGCCGGCATCGACTGCGCCCAGGTCAACAAGGTGCTGGAGGGCCGGCCGCACTGCGTGGACAGCATCAAGTCCGGCGACGTCCAGCTCGTCATCAACACCGCCCAGGGCGGCCAGAGCCTGACGGACAGCTTCGACATCCGCCGCGGGGCGCTCACGCACGGCATCCCGCACTACACCACGGTGGCCGGCGCCCGGGCGGCGGTGCATGCCATCGCCGCCTTGCGGTCCGGCACCCTTGATGTGGCGCCACTCCAATCCTACTCTAAACGCTTGTTCTGAGCGGCTGCGCGCTGTCACACTGCACGCCCCGCTCGGCTCCCCCCAAGCCGGAGAGGCCAGCCTAGCCGGCTTGGGGGTGTTTTTGTCTGATCGAAGGATGTGGCCGTGCAGAAGTTTCCGATGACCGCCGAGGGCCTGGCGCGACTGGAGGAGGAGCTCAAGCATCTGCGGGTGCAGGAGCGGCCGGCGGTTATCCGCGCCATCGCCGAGGCGCGCGCGCATGGCGATCTGTCCGAGAACGCCGAATACCACGCGGCGCGCGAGAAGCAGTCCTTCATCGAGGGCCGCATCGGCGAGCTGGAGACGATCATCCCGAGCTCGGAGGTGATCGACATCTCCAAGCAGTCCGGCAACCAGGTGAAGTTCGGCGCCAAGGTGACGGTGGTGGATGAGGAGACGGAGCAGGCGAAGACCTACCGGATCGTCGGCCAGTACGAGGCCGACATGAAGGACGGGTCGATCTCGATCTCCTCGCCGCTGGCGCGTGCGCTCATCGGCAAGAAGGTGGGTGACAGCGTGGAGGTGCCGGCGCCAGGTGGTGCCCGGGCTTATGAGATCACCGCCGTCGCATTTCAGTGAAGGCGACACCCTTCGTCATGGCCGGGCTCGACCCGGCCATCTCCCCACGGTTGGGCGCCGGCCGTGACGATATGCCTGCCCCCCCATGACCACCGCGACACTGCCCAAGCTGTCCGACGTGCGCGCCGCGGCCGCGCGCATCCAGGGTGCAGTGCGGCACACACCCACCATCGAATCGCCGGCGGTCAACGCCGCCTGCGGCACGCGGGTCTTCCTGAAGCTGGACAATCTGCAGGCCATCGGCGCGTTCAAGGAGCGCGGCGCGGCAAACCGGATCGCGCTGCTGAGCGCGCGGGAGCGGGCGGCGGGCGTCATTGCCATGTCGGCCGGCAACCACGCCCAGGCGGTGGCCCGGCACGCGACGCTGGCCGGTATTGCGGCCACCATCGTGATGCCGCGCTTCACCCCCAGCACCAAGATCCTGCGCACCGAGGCCTTCGGCGGCCACGTGGTGCTGCATGGCGAAACGCTGGCCGAGGCGGCGGCCCATGCGCACGCCCTGGCGCTGCGCGATGGCCTGGTGTTCGTGCACCCCTATGACGACCCGGCGGTGATCGCCGGCCAGGGCACGCTGGCGGTGGAGCTGCTGGATGACGCGCCGGAAATCGACACGCTGATCCTGCCGGTGGGGGGTGGCGGGCTGCTGGCAGGCTGCGCCACCGCGGCGGCGGAGCTGCGGCCTGGCATGCCGGTCTTTGGCGTCGAGGTGGAAGGCTACCCCGCCATGGCTCAACGCCTGGCCGGGAAGCCGGTGCATGTCGGCGGCCCGACCATCGCCGAGGGCATCGCCGTGCGGGACGTTGGGGAGACGCCGCTCGCCATCATCCGCGCCCTGGGCGCGGAAGTTCTGGTGGTGCCGGAACGCGCGGTGGAACAAGCCATCGCGTTGCTGGCCGAGGGCGCCAAGGTGGTCGCCGAGGGCGCCGGCGCTGCAGGCGTCGCCGCCGTGCTGGCCTTCCCCGAACGGTTTGTGGGCCGGGTGGTCGGCACGCCGATCTGCGGCGGCAACATCGACCCGCGCATTTTGGCGAATGTGCTGCTGCGTAACCTGCTGCGGGATGGGCGGATTTTGCGCCTGCACCTGGACATACCGGACCGGCCGGGCGTGCTGGCGGACATCGCGACGCGGGTGGCGGAGGCAGGCGGCAACGTCATCGAGGTGAGTCACCAGCGGCTCTTCGCGGCGCCCAGCGTGCAGACGGCGGAGCTGGAGCTGATGGTGGAGGTGCGGGATACGGCGCAGGGCGATGCCATTGTGGCGGCGCTGGAGGCGGGGGATTATGTGGTGCGGCGGGGATAACCGTAGCCCGAACTCGTGGTCTTGACTGGCGGGAACATTGGCGCGTCGTCGACGCGAATGATGTAATGGCCCTTGGGCGTCGAGATATCCATCGTCTCGTATCCGTTTTGGAAGATATCGAACCGAAGCTCCCGCTCACCATCAAACTGAAGCAGAAAGCTTTCCCGGGTATCGAGGGCAGCGATAATCTCAGCCTCCAGGAACTGGCCGGGAGAAATGGTCGTCTCGTCATCCTGGGGGTTGATCCGCCAAAGCGGTTCCCCGCATTTGAAGCCGCTCATCACGCCCTCTACCTGAAAGTGGATATCCGGCTGATTCACCGTCATCACGTCCGAGTAAAATCGCAGGCGCGAGACACACCTGACGAACTCGAACCCCAGCCGGCTGCTGCCGACCAGTGTGCGATGCGGCCGCTCCAGCCCGCGAACGCTTGATCCAGGGGTCACCGCCCTACGCTGGCCGCACGACCCGCGGCCGCCGCAGCCGGCTCACCCCCAACGCCAGCGCAAAGCCCACCACCAAAATCCCCACCCCGATCAACGGCCGATACGCCAGCCAGGCCACCGCGATCACCACCGGCGCCACCACAAGCGTCAGCACCGCCGCCAGCAGCCCGGTTCCAAACCCCA
>CAXTJY010000352.1:0-4945 GCA_964244395.1 uncultured Rhodovarius sp. | reverse complement strand
ACATGCTGTCCTGCTTGCCGGACAGTCCGTTCCGCGATGTGCGGGTGCGGCAGGCGGCCAATCTGGCGATCAACCGGGACGCCATGGTGCAGCTGCTGGGCGGACTGGCCCTGCCGGCGAAGGGCATGGTGACGCCGAACCACCCCTGGTTCGGCACCCCCAGCTTCGACATCAAGTACGATCCGGATCAGGCCCGCCGGCTGCTGGCGCAGGCCGGCTATTCGCGGGCCAACCCGGTGCGGACCAAATTCATCGTCTCGCCCAGCGGGTCGGGCCAGATGCAGCCGATGCCGATGAACGAGGCGATCCAGCAGGATTTCCGGGCGGTGGGCATCGAGCTGGAATTCGAGGTGATGGACTGGGAGGCGCTGCGGGCGCGCCGCCGCGCCAGCGCCGAAGGGCCGGAGAACCGTGGCATGCACGGCATCAACAACAGCTGGGCGTTCTGGGACCCGGATATCGGCCTGCTGGGGCCGAGCTATGGCCGGGGCCGCGTGGTGGGCGGCTTCAACTGGGGCAAGTACGAGGACCCGGAGGCGGACGATCTGTGCGAGGCGGCGCGCCGCGCCTTCGACCAGGCGGAGCAGAACCGCATCCTGGCCCGGCTGCACACCCGGCTGGTGGACCAGGCGATGTGGCTGTGGTCGGTGCACGACGTGAACCCGCGCGGGCTGAGCCGGCGGGTGCAGGGGTTCACGCCGGCGCAGAGCTGGTACCAGGATTTGACGACGATCCGGATGGGCTAGAATTCCCGGTCATCGCCGGGCTCGACCCGGCGATTTGCGCACGAAGCGATGTTTGCGGACAAATTCGCCAGCCGCGTGTCCGGCGCACCTCGGGGTAATTGGACAAATTGGAAAACTGGCGGCGCACCGCGCTTTTCTCCAGTCCCGGCATAATGGGACAAATTGCGCCCGGGGCGCGCGGAAGGGTTTTGGGAGGGGACGGGATGCGGTTGTCCAAACAACAAAAGCCTGGACAGGTTAGGATTTTAATGCCAGAAAGTCAAGCGCGGCCGATGCCGCCTTCGCAGCCTCGGCCCGCCATCGCGATCGGCCGCCTGAGGTTCCGTTCCATGACCGCGGTCGAATAGCCGAGCCGTTCGCACTCCGCGTTCCACGCCGCATGCACGCCCGCCTGCTCGTCCTCCGGCAGGTGCGTCGTCAGGTTGTGTGCCATGGTGGCGCGGATCAACTGCTGCGCATGCGGCCAGGGCGGCGCATCGGGTGAGGCCGCGCGCATCCGGCTGAACCACTCAGCCAGTTGCCTGCGGCTGTGCGCTTCCCACTGCGCGTCCGTCATCTGGTCCGGCGGCCGTGGGGCGGGAGGGGCGGCGAACAGTTCGCCTTGCCGAGTCGCGTGGCTCATGGGTGCAGAATACCACGCCGGGTGGACCCGTCACCCCTCATCGGCCGCCACCGGCTGGCTTCGCGGGCGGCCCGCCCGCTTGCGCGGGACTTCGTCGTCGGGGGCGACGGCTGCGGGTGGTTGCAGCATATCCGCCGGCAGGGTCGGCCCTTCGCAGATGCGCTCCAGCAGATCGGCCTGCGCCGGCTCCAGCGCCACCAGCCCGCCCAGCACGTTGAGCACGTTCAGCAGCTCCGCGGTGTATTCCGGCAGCCAGCCGGGCGGCTGGATGTCGCTGAGCGGCGAAGGCGGCCGGCGGTCGCCGATCATCGGCCTGGCGCGGTTGCGGCGGCGGTAGCTGAACCACTGCGTCAGCACCGATTTGCCGGAGACCTCATACGCCCAGACCGCTGGCGGCACGCGGTCGATGTGGCCCTGCCCGACATGCAGGCGCTGTGCCGGTTCGTCGTAATGCAGGGTGTCGGGCATGGCATCGGCGTCGGTAGGGATGGCGCCGGCTTCCGGGATGGTGGGGCGCTGATCGGGCGGCAGGCGTGGCGCGCCGGCGGGGCGCCCCTCAGCCGGGTCGGCGAAGCGCTCGCCGAAGCTGTGCAGCCAGATGACCCGGCGGCCAAGATTGACGGCCTCGGCGAACAAGGCGGAGTCGGTGGTGAGCGGGATGCGCAGGCCGGGCTGAATGAGATCGCGCGCGAAGCGGGCGGTGTAGGCGGGGTGGGCGGCGATGGCGGCGATGTAGGCGAACAGGTCGGGGCCGGGGGCGGGGGTGCCCAGGGCAGCGGCGAGGGCGGCGAGAATGTGGGCGGGGATGTTGGGCGTGGTGGCGGCGGCGTCGGCCCAGAGGGGGAAGACGCGGCCACCACGGCCGGCAAAATGGTGAAGGTCAGGCATCAAGCTTGTGAATGTCAGCGCAGGGCCGCTCGTCGGAGTTCGATCATGCGGTGCGGTAAGATAGATTTGTTGTACCGAATGAAGGCGCCACAGGCCTGGATTCGGCTGATTCAACAAACGCGCATCAGGGATGATCCTTTGGCGGTCAAAGGATCTGAACGCGTAGGCGGTCGGCGGAAAATTGGGCTCAGTATCGTTTGCTACGGATAGCAAACGGTGTGAATGACCAGCGAGGCCCTGCTCGACCAGCTTCCCCACATATTTGTCGCCAAGGTCACCATCCCGAATATGAGGGTGGAACAAGACCTCCTTACGCGCCGCATCCCGCTCCCCGATCAACCTCCTCCAACGCTCTTCCAGCGACCACCGGTCCGGCCCGATGACCCAGGTCCGCCCTGTCATCACCCCAGAACCGTTGTAATCGAACAACATCTCCAACCCAGGATAAGTCGCCCACCCACCCGTCGCAGCCGGCAGGAACGGCGCCCGCTCCTCCGCAACGCAATCCACCCAGCCCGGCCCTTCCAGCCCCACCTCCGCCAGCGCCGCGAACTTCTCCTCCCGCCGCCCCACCGGCAGCGCCCGGTACCGCACCCGCGCCATTCCGCCCGCCGCACGTCGCCCCGTCCGCGCCACCAGCACGATACACACCGGCTGCTGCACCCCTTGAAAAATGCGCGACGACACCGCCGGCTGATGCCCCTCCGGCGAGCCATCTACCACCCAGATCTCATCCGCCGTGCGGCGCAGATCGGCCCGCATCGCCTGGAAGCCCGGCCCGTTCAGGAAGCCCGCCACGGTGATGAAGCACACCACCCCACGCCGGTCGGGGCGGCTCTGGGGTGAGGAAACCGCATCGCCAAACACCTTCCACGTCGCCCAGCGCCAGAAATAGACGTAGAGGTTGCGCAGATGCTTGCCGTGCGCCCCGACGCCCCATTCCGGCGGCGCGATCCAGCGGTCCAACGGCGAGTCCCGCCGCTCGCGCCGATCCGTCTCCGTCTTCGGTGTCCGCGCCTCGATCCAGCCGCCGCGCCCCATCGCCTTCTCTTTGTAAGGCGGATTGCCCATCACCACCGTGATCGGCTCCGCCCGCTTCACCGCATTCGCCTCGCGCCGCGATTCCGCCAGCGGCCGCAACATCTGCGGAATGTACTCCTCCTCGGCATTAGGATTGCCCAGCGTGTCCGTCACGTACAGCCGCAGCCGCACATCCTCCGGCACCGTGCCCTTGACCCGCAGCAGCTCCGCCACCTCCGCCATCAACCGCAACTGCGCCACCGCGAAGGGCCCGAACTGCAGCTCGAAGCCGATGATGCGCGGCAGCGCCGCGCGGATCGCCCCCCGGCACCGTCCCCGGCCCATCCATCCGCGCCGTCTCGGCAATGCGCCGCAGCACCCCCAGCAGAAAAGTGCCGGTCCCCACCGCCGGGTCGGCCAGCGTCACCTCGGCCGAGGCCAGCCCCTCCGGCACGCCGAACCCCTTGGGGTCGCGCAGCGCCTCGTCCACCAGCCGCACCATCGCATTCACCACTTCCGGCGGCGTGTAGTAGCTCCCCGTCAGCTTCCGCAGGTCGTTGTCATAGACCTCCAGGAAATGCTCATAGAAATACAGCCAGGCATCCGGGTCGCCCTTGCCGATGGTCGCCCAGTCCACCACGTCCAGCACCCGCGTCAGCGTGCCGAGCGAGGTCTTCAAAGCATCCTGCCCCGCCACTTCATCGGTCAGCACGCGGAAGGCGCCGCCGATCACCGTATTGGTCCGGCCCAACGCGCGGGCCACCCGGTCCAGCCCATCGGCCAGTTTGATACCCTGCGCCCGCGCCATCAGCAGGCCGAACGTCACGGCCTGGGCGTAGCCATCGGCGAATTCCGCATCCGTCGCCTCGGGGAACAACAGCCTGCGCCAATCCTCGGCCAAGCCGGTCAGCGCCGGCACCTTGCGGTCGAGCTGCTCGGTCACCTCGTCGCGCAACAGCCGGCACAGGCGGGCGCTGATCACGGCAAGGGCATTGGCACTGGCCGGCGCCACCGGCTCCCAGTTCAGGAAGTCGCTGAACAGCCGGGTCAGCCCATCCGGCGCGCTCAATGCCGCGCCGGCGCTTTCGATGTCGCCGGTCAGGTGGATGATGTCGCCCTGCAAGGCGCCGTCCTGCCATCGGGAGAAGGACTGCCCGTCGGTGTAGAGGAGGTTGGGCAGGGATTTCAGCTTCTGCCACTGACCCTTGTCGTGCTCATCGCGGAAGCGCCTGGGGTCGGCGCCCTTGCCCGGTGCCTTGACCTCGATGAAGCCGACAAGGGCGTTGCGTACCTGCACCGCGTAGTCCGGCCGGGTCCGCAGCGTGTCGAGTGTTGTCTCGCCGATGGCGACCACCTGTCCGGGGGTGAAGTGCAGCAGGGCCGCCAGATCGGCGATCAGGGTTTCCAGCGGCGCCCGAAGCTGATCCTCGGGTGCGCCGGTGATGGAGTGGCTGGAAAGCTTGGCTTTCAGCGCACTCCCGAAGCGGGAGACGGCCTCAGTGAATGTGACGGCCACGCGGCTGAAATCCCGGATTCTCGATGGACGACGTTAGGCACGGGCCACCCCACTGCCAACAGGCCACCACGTCAGGGAGAGCGATGCCCGGCTACAGCGCCCCCCGCAACATCGCCAGCGCCTTATCCACCGTAGCCGCCCGCACCGCCCCCC
>CAXTJY010000351.1:3462-4948 GCA_964244395.1 uncultured Rhodovarius sp. | reverse complement strand
GCAGCCGCCCCAGCAGAGCTTCGTCCAGATCCATCGCCGCGAAGCAGCCTTGCGGCGTGCACCGCTGATAAGTGAGGTCCAGCGGTGCGCCACCCAGCGTCAGGCGCAGCTGTGCCGGCAGGTGTACGTTCAGCGGCACCACCACCAGCAACAGAATTGGCCCCTGCCCGTTTCGCCGGCCGACGATGAGCTGCGCCACCGGCCGATTCTCCGCCAGCGACAGCACGGTCGCCGCCTCGCAGTTGCGGCTTGGCGCGTTCTCGCAGCGGACCGCCCAGTCGCCATACGTCGCCACGGTGCGATCCTGCGCCAGCGCCGGGCCCACAAGCCACAACAGCAGGCCAGCCGTGGCCGCCCTCAACTCAGCAGGCCACATAGCGTGGCAACGCCGGGGGCAGTCAGCAGTTCGTCCCGGGCGACATGGCCGAAACGCTCGAATTCCAGCTCGACAAAGCGTTCCAGTTGCACCGCGTGCTCTTCATAGGGGCGGGTGGGCTTGAATAGATCTTCCGCCGCCACCCCCAGCCGGCGGGCCAGCGGCGGCAGCACGGGGTGGGTGGGGTGGAAGCGAAGGTCGTCGCTGATCAGGGCCGGATCGACCGTCGAATCCGCATCCGCCAGCCCGACGTAACGGCACAGCGTCAGCGCCACATCGGCGTAGCACCACGCCTTGGGATGATTGATGCTGTACATGAAGCACTCGCCCGCGGCGGCCCAGCGTTCGAAAAGCGGATTGAGGTCGATGCCGAAGCGGTCGAACACCTGGCAGACCAGGGCCCGCTCCTGCGCGTAGGCGTCGAAATAGCCCGCCCGCCCCATCACCAGCGTGTTGAACAGGCGCGCCGTCTCCGGCACCGAGCGGCCGGCCAGGTAGCCGGCCAGGGCGAGGCGCGAGTGGTAATGATGGGTGAAGCCATCCAGGTAACCCTGGCTTGTGTGGACGTAGATCGTGTCGGGGTGGAAGCCGCCGAAGGAAAATCCAGGCACCACGGTGAAGCGACGCATGCTCTCATACATCGTCTCACTGGCCAGCGGGCCGTCCTCGGCGCCGAGATAGAGCGACAGCACCTGGTCGCAGGAGGCCAGCGATTGATGCGCCGGCGCCCGCAGCGATTCGTGCAATCGCAGCTGGCCGATGTCATAATCCACCACCTCGGCTCCCGGGGCAGTCTGCCGCACCGCCTCGGCCAGCATGCGGTGCTGGCAATTGAAAAGAATACCCACTTTCAAAGGGCCCGATCCCCGCGGGATCGCGCCCTGCTGCACGACGTTTCTGCCCTCATTCGGCCAGCAGCTCTTCGTCGCAGATCACCTTCGCCCGAGCCTCGAACTCCGCCCGGCGCTCGGCGCTGATTTCCGGCTTCGGCGCGGCGACAGGCAGGGCGATTGCCTCACCTTCGCCCAGCATGTGGCGATTGAACACCGCCATCACCCGGGCCACCCCCTCCGGCGCGACCCGCACCCCGCCGATCTGCGCGATCTCGTC
>CAXTJY010000351.1:0-3452 GCA_964244395.1 uncultured Rhodovarius sp. | reverse complement strand
AACGTAGGTCAGGCTCCAGCGAAAGGGCGAGGTTCTGCGGCGCGGTGATGATCTCGTAGGACGGAAAGTAGCAGACCCGGCCATGCCGCGCCCGCATCGCCTCGGCGGCCAGCCGCAACGTCGCCTTGCTCAGCGTATTGCTGACCGCCACGTGGCGGTCCTCATAGGTCGCCGCCAAGGCCACCGGGGAGACGGTGAAGACCACCCGGACCCCCGGGTTAACCGTCACCAGATCGACAAGGAAGCCTTCGAGGTCAACGATGATCTCGTCCAGGCTGAAATTGTGGAAACGGGGGTCGCTGGCGCCTTCGCATACGCCGAGCACGCCTGGCGGCACTGGCACGGCGACGCCATCCTCGGTCAGCCAGCCTTCGGTCAGGCCCAGGGTGAAGATGAACACGTCGCACAGCTCGAACATGTCCCGCACGGCGGCGAGATGCGGCTCGCGCGCCGCCGCGATGGCCTCGGCGCTATCCAGCCCCTCGCCCAGGATCTGCGGCCGGAAGGGATCGACCCAGCGGCCGCTCGGTAGCAGCCAGGCGCTGTCCATCGGCCGCAGCAGCCCATAGGCACGCAGCATCAACTGGCGCAGTTGCCGGGCGGTGTAGATGTTGCCGAAGGCGGCGGAAAAATCCTCCACCGCCTCCGTGCGCAGGAAGTCGAAGCCGGCGGCGGTCAGGTTTCGCGCGATGTGCTGCGCGAAGCAGGAGCCGGCCGCCGCCACCCGGTCGGCGGGCCCGATATTGAACGGCACGCTGGTAACGGGATCAAAGGCATCCGGCGCTACGCCACCCACCGCACCGCGCCAGAACCTCTGCGGCGGCAAGCTGCGATACGGGTGCACCCGCATGCGGCTGAGGTCCATTTCTACCACCGGCGGGCCGGCCCGCAATCCAGATGAATGAAGCCCGAGCCGCGATACACGCCAACGCCGCCCAATTGCATTTCCGCCGCCGTGCGCGCCAGGCCGACCGAACTGCGGCCCGGCAACTGCACATCGGCCGCCATGCCGGACATGTGGAAGGACACCCGGCTCACCCTGCGGGACTGCCGGGCGCGGGAGGCGTTGGTTTCAGGCGCGCGGTAGCCGGAGGTGACGAGCCAGGCCTCGTCGGAGCCGACCCGGTCATGCACCGTGGCCAGGATGTCGAACAGGCGGGGGTCCATCGGCGTGGCCTCTTCCATCCCGGGGTCGCGCATCACCCAGTTCAGCCGATCCAGCGCCGAGCGGTCGTAGCGGCCGTCGCGCCAATACACCCCGGTGAAGTTCTCACCGGTCTGCAATCGCCTGATGCCCAGCGCCCGTGCCCTGCCGCCCCAAACCTGCGCGATGACCGGCGGCGAGGCCAGGACGCCCGCTGCCGCCACCACCGCCGCGAACAGTCCCCGCCGACTTGGCCCGCCACCGCACTCGGCACGCAGGGATTCATCCGCAGCCTCGCAGGCCGGGCAGGAATGGGCGAAAAGAACCATGCTTAGCTCCGTGATGCCATCGGCCGGGCGGGCCCGCGCTCCATGGCACGGGCATAAGTCTCGTCCAGGCCGTAGATGTCGGGGCGGATTCGGGCGAGCCCATTCTCCACCACGACGGACTGGTAGATCAGACGCACGCTTGGCTGGCGGCGCAGCCCGATGGTGAAGGTGCGACCCTCGCTCACGCTGCGCTGGCCGCGGGCACGATCCCACCCCTCCATACCCTCGACCGCCATGGCCAGGAAGTCCATCGGCCGGCCGAGCCGGATGCAGCCGGACGAGAAAGCACGTTCCGAGCGGGCGAACAGGCCCCGGTCGGGCGTGTCGTGCATGAAGATATCTTCGCTGTTCGGGATGATGAACTTGATCTGCCCCAACGCATTCGCCTCGCCTGGGTCCTGCCGCATGCTGAAGGGAAAATTCGTGCGGCTGTAGCTGCGCCAATCCACCGTGGTCGGATCTACCTCGGTCACCTCTCCGTCAACGCGCTGGAAAATGCGCGTCCCGTTACGCGCCAACGCCAGTGGATTGCGTTGCAGCAGCGGCAGCTTGTCCTCCACCGCATTGCGCACCGGCACACCCCAGGAGGGGTTGAACATGACAGAGGTAAGGCGGGTGGAGAGCAGCGGCGTCGCCCGCTCGCGCCGGCCGACGATGACCGGCATGTCGAGGATCACGCGGTCGCCTTCATACACCTTCAGGGTGTAGTTCGGGATGTTGACCTCGATGCGGCGTTCGCGGCCCGGGTTGGCAGCGGCACGGCGCATGTCCATTGCTACCCGCAGGGCCCGGACATCCATTGCCGGGGTGCGGTTAAGCGCCGACTGGCTGAACGAGCCCACCCGGCCATCGGCTTCGAGGCCGGCGGCCTGTTGGAAGCGGCGAACTGCGTCCTGCAAGGCCTCGTCATACATCGCGGGGTCGATGGGCTGGGGTGCGGCGGCCAAAATGGGGTCGGTAGCAAGCAGCCGCGCGCGCAAGGCAGGTATCCGATCGCCGGCGCGACCCGGCTCGATGGTGCCACCAATGGGAATGCTGGGGAGCGGGCCGCGCGCCTCACGCGCCCGGGCATCGGCCATGGCGACGCGCAACGCCGGCATATCGGCGGGCAGACTTGCGGCGCGGTCGATGACCGAGGCGGGGTCGCTGCTCGCCAGCATCTCGCTCATCCAGGCATTCAGCGGGGCTGCGGTGGAATCGCGCCGGATGTCGATCCGGCCCGCCGGGACCGCAGCGCGTCCTTGCAAGAGATCCTGCAGTGCCAGGCGGGCCGCATTCTGAATGCCGTTATGATAGCCGACCGGGTCGCCCATCGCCGTTTCGCGAGCGGGAACCCCGTACCATGCCGGGTCGAGCCCGTCCCCATCGAGCCGACGCAACCGGTCACCCAGCCGTTGAATCGCATCCGGAATGGCGCCGAACTGGGCCTGAGCCGAGGTAGAAGCGACGACGCCAAGCCCGACCCACCCCGAAAGGAGCGAGCGGCGATCCAACAGCGGGGCGGTCATACAGAAAAACCTTTTCGCGGAGTCGGTTCAGCGGAGCGAGCCCAGCGGGCCCGTTTCCTCTTTACAGCAAAAAGGCCAGCAACGCCAAGCGTCGAGTAGGTTTCCGGCCTTAACTGATCATCCAGCCGACAACCAGAATCACGCCCACGAGCAACGCTACCGCGCGGGCCAGGAACCAACCTTCACCGCGGGAATCGCCTTCCTCGGGATGCGAGATGCGCATCGCATGCGGCTCCCGCGCGACATCGGCGAAGCCGCTGGGGATGGTGGCATCGGAGGTGAGTCGAGTGGCCATGCTGCAATCCTTTCTGGGGGAGTTCGTCGCGTAATACAGACTACGCGCGACAGGACGATGCGGTTGCATCATGCCGTAATGGTGAAGGTTGGGCAAGATTCATGTTCGGAAATCGGCAGGTCATGCCGTGCGGGCTGTCGACCACTCCCCCGGCCGCACCGCCAGCGCCGCGATCA
>CAXTJY010000350.1:0-4961 GCA_964244395.1 uncultured Rhodovarius sp. | reverse complement strand
CTCTGGCTTGCGGGGCCGGCCACGGCGCAGCCGGTGCCGGAGCCGAGCCGGGTCCCGGCCGAGGTCATGGGGGACAGGCCGACCACCCGCCCGCCCGATGAGGGGCCGGCGAGCCCGGAGGCCAGTCGGACCCCGCAACCCGGCAACGCACGCTCCTTGCCCGAGGCGGCGACCCGGGCCGATGCGCCCCTGGAGCCAGGCCGCACAAGCTTCACCGAGACGCAGGCGCGTGCCCGTGTGGAACAGGCGGGCTTCGCCCAGGTGGCCAATCTTCGGCTGGAGGAGAATGGCATCTGGCGGGCGCTGGCTCAGCGGGATGGCCGGGCGGTGGAGATTGGGCTCGACTATCGCGGCACCGTCCGCGTCGACTGACCCAGGCAAACCCTATGCACGGCGCCCCTCCATCCTGAGGATCGCCGATTCACCCTGGCGCGCGACGCCGGCCGAACCCATCTTGCTGGAATGGACCCGGATCAAGTCATCGACGCGCTGCTGCCGCTGATCCCAACCATGGGATGGACGCGGCTGGCATTGGCACATGCAGCCGGCGACGAGGCACTGGCCGAGAGCCTTTTCCCGAACGGCCCGCGTGATGCGGTCGCGGCCTGGTCACGCCAGGCGGATCGCCGGATGACCGAGGCGGCCAGCGACATCGGCACCCTGCGGGTCTCGCAGCGCATTCGCCGGGTCATCGAAATCCGGCTGGAGCAGGCTTTGCCGCATAAGGATGCGCTGCGGGGCGCGTTTGTGTTGCTGGCTGCCCCGTGGAACGGGCCGCTGGCCCTGCGGCTGACGGCAGAGACTGTCAGCGCAATGTGGTATGCCGCCGGCGACAGCTCAACCGACTTCTCCTGGTACACCCGCCGCGCCTCGCTGGCCGCGGTGTACGGCGCGACCTTGACCTTCTGGATGCGTGACGCCTCGCCGGACCTCGCCAACACCCTGGCGTTCCTGGATCGCCGGCTGGGCGACCTGCATCGGCTGCAGAGGCCCCGAAAAGCCGCCTGAAGCTGCGGCGGCATCATTGCAATTCATGGTAATCGCTTGATGTAACTCAGTTTAATAGGGGCTTCGCGTCGGACGATTCTGGATGTAGAAGCGGGGTTGCACGGCTACCTCAATTTTTTGGAGACACGGCGTCCATGTCGCCCACCCGCACCCTTATCGCCGGCCTGATCACGGCCAGCATCGCCGGTCCTGCCTTTGCCCAATGCATGCAGCCGGCCGAGCGCCCCGCCTTTGACGTTCGCGCCTTGCAGAGCCAGTTGATGGTGCTGGCGCTGACCTGCGGGCGCGAGGATGACTACAACCGCTTCGTGACGACCCATCGGGGCGTGCTGGGTGGCGCGTATAACGAGGTGCAGCGGCATTTCCGCCGCGCCGGCGGTCAGCGCGCGCTGGATCAGTACATCACCAACACCGCCAATATCCACAGCCAGGCCGGCATCAGCCAGGGCTCGTTGTTCTGCACCAATCAGCAGACGCTGTTCCCGGCGGCGCTGGGCGCCAGCACTCGCGACCAGCTCGCCGCGCTATCGCAGGAGCGGCAGATTCGCCACGCCTATGAGCCGGCGGCGTGTGGCACCGGCCCGGCACGCGGCCCGCGGGTCGAACGGGCAAGCGCGCCGCGTCCGGCTCGTCCCGCCGCTTCGGGCCGCAGCACGGCCGCCCCGGCGCCATCGCGCGGCTGATCGCTTGCCAAGCGCCTCACACAGTGAGGCGCTTGGCAGCGTGTCTCAGTCAGTGACCTGCGCCCAGCCATTCGGCCTCAGCCAATCGCGGAAATCGCGTGGCATGATGTGTGCGGCGTCGACATTCTGAAAGAATGGCCGCTCCTGCAACGGGAAGGTCAGTTGGTACATGATGATCACCGCCTCGGTGCAGGTCACGGTCTTGACTACCTCGTTCCCGGCGATGGCGAAGTTGGCAGGGGTGCCTTTATTGGCTTCGTAGCGCTGCCGGTACTTCATGAATCGCTTATAGGCGTCGGGCCCGAAGCCGCTGGCACCGGCGAACACCCGGATGGCGCGGTAGGCGCCGTATTTTGCCCCGGGGATCATGGCCTGCGCCACCCGCACCAGTTCGTCCTTACGCGCCTGCGGGTTGGGGCAGCTCGCCCAGGGCGGCCGGAAGATGCGGTTCCGCGGGTCCATCGAGACGGCTGGCTTCTGCATCGTCAGCGTCGGATCGTAGCTGTCGTTCGAGGAGATGTGCAGGTTGCGCTTGTCGTTGGCGTGAACGAAGTGGGTGCTGCTGATCGCCATGCCGAAATGGCCGAACAACATGTTGTCCATGAATATCAGGTCGCCGGTTTCCATCGCAGGCATGTCACTTCCCCTCACTGTTTACCGCGGCACACTGGCGGTCGCGCGTCAGACCGCCAATGGCGCGGAACCGATGAGTGTGATCGGTCGCCCCTATTGGCCGCCTACGCGGCGGGTGGTTCCCGACGCTCGCGCTTCACCAGCAGCTTGTTGAGCGCGTGCACATAGGCGCGCGCGCTGGCCACGATGGTGTCGGTATCGGCACCCTGGCCATCGACCAGCTTGCCGGCTTCCTCCATGCGCACCGTCACCCGCGCTTGCGCGTCGGTGCCGCCGGTCACGCTTTGCACCGCGTAGAGCTTGAGGACCACGTCGTGCGGCCAGGCATTGCGGATGGCGGCGAAGGTGGCGTCCACCGCGCCGTCGCCGGTCGCCATGCCGTCGCGTTTCTCGCCATCCACCTCCAGCGCCAGGGTGGCCATCGGCCTGGTGTTCAGGCCGGTGGCGACGGTGAGGGCGGTGAGCTTTACCCGGCTTTGCTGGTTGCTGATCTCGTCGTCGACCAGGGCGGCGATGTCCTCGTCGTAGACAATCTTCTTGCGGTCGGCGAGGTCCTTGAAGCGCTTGAAAGCGTCGTTGAGCTGGTTGTCGCCGACCTCGTAGCCCAGCGTGGCCAGACGGTCACGGAAGGCGGCCCGCCCCGAGTGCTTGCCCAGCACCAGAGAGGATTTGGTCCAGCCGACGCTTTCCGGCGTCATGATCTCGTAGGTGCTGGCGTCCTTCAGCACACCGTCCTGGTGGATGCCGCTCTCATGCGCAAAGGCGTTGCGGCCGACGATGGCCTTGTTGGGCTGCACGTCGAAGCCGGTGATGGCAGCCAGCAGGCGGGACATCCCGAGCAGACGCGTGGTCTTGATGGAGTGCTTCGCCGCCAGCTTGTCCTGCCGCGTGCGCAGCGCCATCACCGCCTCCTCCAGCGCGGCGTTGCCGGCGCGTTCGCCGATGCCGTTGATGGTGCATTCGATCTGCCGCACCCCCGCCTGCACGGCGGCCAGGGTGTTGGCGACAGCCAGGCCGAGGTCGTTGTGGTTGTGGGTGGAGAAGATGACCTGGTCCGCATTCGGCACCCGGCGGCGCAGCATGATGAATTGACGCGCGGTCTCCTCCGGCAATGCGTAGCCGACCGTATCCGGAATGTTGATGGTGGTGGCACCGGCCTTGATCGCCGCCTCGACGCAGCGGCAGAGGAAGTCGTCCTCCGAGCGGCTACCGTCCTCCGCCGACCACTCCACATCCTCGGCGTGGTTGCGGGCCAGGGTGACGCTGGAGGTGATGCGTTCCAGCACTTCGTCGGGCGTCATGCGCAGCTTGACCCTCATGTGCAGTTCCGAGGTGGCCAGCACGATATGAATGCGAGGACGGGCGGCAGGCTTCACCGCATTGGCGGAGGCCATGATGTCGGCCGGGTTGGCGCGGCTCAGGCTGGCCACCACGGGGCCGTCCTTGGCGAAGCGCCGGGCGATGGACTGCACACTGTCGAAATCGCCGGGCGAGGCGATGGCGAAGCCGGCCTCGATGACGTCCACGCCAAGTTCGTGCAGCGCGTCGGCCATGCGCAGTTTCTCGTCGAGATTCATCGAGAAGCCGGGCGACTGCTCGCCGTCGCGCAGGGTGGTGTCGAAGAAGATGATTCGGTCGTCGGCCAGCTCGCCGAAGCTGGGGTGGGTGATGGGCATGATGCGTTTCCGTGGGCTCTTTGACTGCGACATGCGGCATCGCTGCCGCGTTGACCAGGGCCGCTCCGCGGCCTGGGGCTACCCCCTGAGCGATGCTGGCACGAGGCCGGGCGTCCAACTCAGGGGCGGGTAAGTCGCAGAAGGAGAAGAGCGAGCGGAAGCGCCGGGGAAAAGGCCCGGCTGGCAGGCGCGACAAGGGCCGTCCGCTTCAGCATGGGTCCACGCTAGCCAGGTCCGCCCCGCCGATCAAGCCACGCGAAGGCGCACCGCTTCCCGCACGTCATCCGGGCTGGGCGCCGAACCCACGGTGCTGCCCAGCTCCACCCGCAAGGCCTCCCCGGGCGCGATGGTGAAAAGCCGCTGCATCAGCACCGGCGCGCTGGGCAGGAAGGGCGCGGGTAGGGTGATCTCGAGGGTGACGGCGGCTGCGGCCTGGCCATGGTTCACCAGCCGCCCCCGGAAAACCCGGCGGGTCGAAGCGCCGCCGGCGCGGGCATCCACGCCTTCCAGCACCACGTGGCAAGCCGCGGGGTAGTCCAGCAACGGCACATCCTCCGGCAGCGCGGCCCACAGCATGGGGCGGTCATCAATTCGGATCTGACATTGCTCGTCACGCATCTCGCATTGCTCCTCGTGCTGTGCGGGACGCTACTTCCCGGCCCGGGTCACGGGCCAATCGGATGATCCTGTAGTCGCGATAGTCGGTCTCAATCCTGAAGAATCTCTTGCCCATGCCTCGACAACCCCTTCGCTGTGTCGCCCTTCCCATGGCGCTACGCAGAGCGAAGCCGGCCGGATGCACAAAACGTCACGAATGGACGCGGAACCGGTCCCGGTTCATCATCCGGCGAAACGGAGGATCAAAAATGTCACGAGCTTTGCTGGCGTTGCTGTGCCTGCTGGCTTTGCCGGCAGCGGCGTGGGCCCAGGGGGGCGAATGGGTGCAGGACCGCCCCGTCCG
>CAXTJY010000349.1:0-4982 GCA_964244395.1 uncultured Rhodovarius sp. | reverse complement strand
GGCGGGTTCCGCGCCGCCCTGCCGCGCTTCGCCGTCGGCATCGAACCGCGGCTGAACCTGCAGGTGGGCGACCCACGGGCCAGCCTGCGCTACCAGCTCGGCGTGGCGGTCGGCGGCCGCGTCGATCTGGGCTGGGGCGTGTCGGTCGCGGGGTCGGTGCAGCAGACGGCGGCGCAGAATCTCGACCGTGGCCTGCCCAGCGATTCACGCCTGCCGCATGTCCGCAGCGACTTCGCCCGCTATGCCCGGGCCGGCACCACCTCCATCCCCGCGCTGTATGCCGAGCGGCTGTGGAACCCGGCTCCGGATGTCTTCGCCCGGGTGACCGCCGGGCTGCTGGAGCCGATGTTCGCCGGGGTCTCGGGCGAGGTGCTGTGGCGCCCGCATGACCGGCCCTGGGCGGTAGGACTGGATATGAACTGGGTGGCGCAACGCGAATACCGGCAACGTTTCGGCACGCTGGGCTACCAGGTGGCGACCGGGCATGCGTCCTTCTATTACGACCTGCCCTGGTGGAACCTCTACACGGTGCTGCGCGCCGGGCGGTACCTGGCGGGTGACTGGGGCGGCACGGTCGAGGTGGGGCGGCGCTTCGACAGCGGCATCGAGATCGGCGGGTTCTTCACGCTGACCAATACCCGCTTCCGCGACTTTGGGGAGGGCAGCTTCGACAAGGGCATCTTCGTGCGCATCCCACTGGACATTTTCGGGCCGACCACGCGGGCCCGGGCCAACCTGAACATCCGGCCGGTGCAGCGGGATGGTGGGCAGCGGTTGTTGGTGGACAGCCCGTTGTGGGAGGGGTCGCGCGATGGGCGGGCGGATGCGTTGCGGGCAGGGTTTGCGGGGTTTGGCCGATGAGCAGCGACGACAACGGAAACGATGTTGATCCCCCATGGACCCGGCGGGCGGCGGCAGGCGGCCTCGCTGCCGTGGGGGCGGCCGCGCTGGCGGCGCCATTGCTGATCGACCAACCTCTTCCGCCACTGCCAACGACGGCGCGGCGCAACGGACTGCGCCATGTGGCCGTCTCGCCCAACGGCGAGGTGATCGCCTTCGTATTTTCCTGGTGGATCGAGCCTTCCTCGCCCGTGCGCTACGGCTACGGCGTCGGACTGTACGATCTGTCGAGTCAGCGCATCCGCCGAATTCGCAATCCGCTGCCACGAACACTCGGCAGCCCAAGCTTCCACCACTCCGGCTTTCGCCTGTGTTGCACGCTGGGTTGGGGCGGATTGGGCTATGATCAGGCGATATCCGTTGTGGACCTTCCTGGCCAGGCCACCTCGGTCATCATCCAACCGCAGCAACAGGCCATTCGGGGAAATGCTGTATTCCTGCCCGACAGCGACCGGCTTGTGATGTCCGAGGGGCCAGTCGGCCACCGCCATCCCGTCGACATCTCCGCCTATGAGGCGGACGGCACCAGGGCCGAATGCATCATGTCCGAAGAGGAGGGCTTTCGCGGGGTACGGTTCCTGCAAGCCACCGGACCGCTGCGAGTCATCTTTTCGGGTTATGGCCCCGTCGGCAGCCCGCGTTGCGAGATGGCGTTGCAGACTGCTCGCCCGTCCGAAGCCCGACCTTATTGGGAGGCGGAGTTTGGCCAGCGCCCGCGGATGCTATGCTGGGATTTGACCGGCCTGGCCAGCACGCCAAACGGGAGCATGATGGTCGGCTTCACCAGAAAGGGGCGTTGGATCCACTGCAATCGTCATGGCTTCGAGCAGCACTTGGTGCGAATCGACCGCGACGGCGTGAGCACACCCTTAATGGAGTTGGGAGGCTGGCCGCAAAATCCGGCCATTTCGGCTGATGGCGAAACGGTCGCCTTTCTCAATGACCCGAGCCGTGACTTCGAGCGCGACATTATCATTTTCAGGCGCTCGACAGGCGTGCTGCGCACCACTGGTCTTCGAGAGCGCATAGCGCTTCTGCCGGAGTTTGGTCCCGAGTGATGGCGCCGTTCAGCCGAAGAGTGAGAGCAGCACCAGCATCACCAACCCCAACCCGATCCGGTACCAGCCGAACGGGGCGAAGCCGATCCGCCCGATCACCGTCACCACCCAGCGCACCACCAGCAACGCCACCACGAAGGCCGTCACGAACCCCACCAGGATCAACCCCAGCCCATCCGCCGAAAGCTCGTTCCGCGCCTTCAGCAGCGAGTAGGCGCTGGCAGCCAGCATCGTCGGTATCGCCAGCACGAAGCTGAACTCCGCCGCCGCCTTCCGGTCCACCCCGCACAGCAGCGCGGTGATGATGGTGGCCCCAGAGCGCGAGGTGCCCGGGATCATCGCCAGCGCCTGGCCAAACCCCACCAGCACCGCCGTCAACGGCCCGATCTCGGCCACGGTATGGATCGTCGGCACCGTTACCCGCCGCTCGATCACGATAATGGCGATGCCGCCCAGGATCAGCGCCACGCTGACCACCCAGGGATTGAACAGCAGCCCGGTGATGGTGGAGTGCAGCGTGGCGCCGATCACCATTGCCGGCAGGAAGGCCAGGACGATGTTCATGACGTAGAAGCGCTCGGCGGTGTTCGGCCGCCACATCCCCATCGCCACATCCAGCAGCCGCCGCCAGTACAGCACCACCACGGCCAGGATGGCACCGAGCTGGATCGCCACCTCGAACACCTTGCCCGGCGGCCCCTGGAAGCCGATTGCATAGCCCAGAAGGATCAGGTGGCCGGTGGAGGAGATCGGCAGGAACTCGGTGAGCCCCTCGATCAAGCCCATCAGCAGGGCCGCCGCGTATTGTTCCATGCCGGCGCTATACGCGCCGCATCCTAGAAGATGAAGTCGCTTTCCAGCAGGTTGGTGACGCCGAAGACCAGCACGCGGTCGGCGCCCAGGTTGATCTGGGCGTTGCCTCCGCCGAAGGTCAGCCCGGCACCGATGGTCGCGTAGTTGGTGCCCAGCCCGGTCAGCACGATCTTCTGGCCGGCCGCTTGGGAGAAGCCGCTGATCTGGTCGAAGCCCCATCCAGGCGCCGCGAAGATGTAGCGGTCGGCCCCGCCCAGCGAGTAGATGACGTCGTCGCCGGCGCCGCCCGCAAAGCTGTCGGCGAGGGCGCTGCCCCACAGCGTGTCCTGCCCGGCGCCGCCCTGCAGCGTGCTGGCTAGCAGCGCATTGGCGACCAGCACGTCATTGCCGGCGCTGCCCGTGAGGCTGGCGCCCGCCCCGGTCAGCCGGGCGACTTCGACGCTGGCGCCGACGGTCCAGCCCGAGGTCGCGACCCAGGCGGTGTCGGTGCCCTCGCCGGCGAATTCCACCACCACCGCACCAGGGTCGAGAACGACGAACTGGTCGTCCCCGGTGCCGCCCATCAGCCGGTCGGCGCCGCCCTGGCCGCGGAGGATATCGTCGCCGACGCCGCCATCGAGGGTGTCGGCCGCGGCGCTGCCCCACAGCACGTCGTTGCCGCCGCCACCGTTCAGCGTGCCGGCACCGTTGGCGACAAGCTGTTCGGCGCCGTCGCTGCCGGTCAGCGCGTTGGCAGCGCCCTGGAGGTAGGCGATCTCGACGTTGCCGCTCAGGGTGTAGCCGGACAGGAAGATGAAGGCGGTGTCCTGGCCGCCGCCGCTGAACTCGACCAGGACGTCGCCCAGGTCGCGCACCACCAGCTTGTCGTCGCCATCGCCGCCGGCCAGCGTGTCGGCACCGGTCCCGCCGTCGATCTCGTCATCGCCGGCGCCGCCCAGCAGGTGGTCGGCGCCCCCTTCGCCTTGCAGCGTGTCGCGGCCATCGCCGCCGATCAACCGGTCGAGCCCGTCGCCCGCGTACAGCAGATCGTCGCCCGCCATGCCGGAGAGCAGGTCGGTGCCGGCGCGGCCAATCAGCACATCGCCGCCGCCGCCGCCGAAGATCCGGTCATCGCCGCCGCCGCCATCCAGCGTGTCGCCGCCCGTATCCGGCGTCGTCGCCACGGGGTCGAAGCGGAATGCGCTGCCGTTGATGTCGAGCACGTAAAGCCGCCCCTCCGCATCCTCCCCGAAGGAGGAGACGTTGGGCAGGCCGGCACTGATCGGCAGTTCCGTTCGCGCATACGAACCATCGCCCTCGGGGTCGGCCAGCGCCCATACCTTGCCGCTGATGAAGTCGGCGAAGATGTAGCTGCCGAACAGCCCTTCCTGCGGGCCGCGATAGACGTAGCCGCCGGTGATCGAGGCGCCGACCGTGTGGTCGTAGGAATGAATCGGAAAGGTAAAGCCGGCGGTGGAGGGGTTGCCGCCGACATAGGCGACCGGCCCTTCGAAGGTGCCCCAGCCGAAATTGGCCCCGGCGGCGCCGATGTCGATCTCCTCATACTGGCCCTGGCCGACATCGGCGATGAGGAAGTCGCCGGTGCCGCGGTCGAAGGAGTTACGCCACGCGTTGCGCAGGCCCAGCGCGTAGATCTCGGTGCCGAAGGGATTATCGGCCGGAATGGCGAAGTTGCGGGTGGCGTCGGCCGGGAAAGCATCGGCACCGCTGACGTCGAGCCGCAGCATCTTGCCCGGCAGCACGTCCAGGTTCTGGCCATTGCCGAAGGGGTCGCCGCCGCCACCGCCATCGCCGATCGAGGCGTAGAGGAAGCCGTCCGGCCCGAAGCCGATCCAGCCACCCTTGTGGTTGGTGTAGCCGGGGAGCTGATCGATCCGGAGGATCAGCTCGGCTGAGTTGGGGTCGGCGCGGTTCGGGTCGGCGGGGTCGGCGTGGTAGCGGCGGATTTCGCTGTCGCCGTCGGCGTTGGATACGAAGACGTAGAAAACGCGGTTGGCGGCATAGTCGGGGTCGAAGGCCAGGCCGAGCAGCCCTTGCTCGCCATCGGTTGCGATGCTGCCGCCTAAGTCCAGGAACGGCGTCACCAGCCGGGCGTTGCTCGCGAGGTCGAGGATGCTGATCGCGCCCTCTTTCCCGGTCACGAACAGGCGGCTCGTGTCGTCCGGCGGCGCGGTGGCGAAGGTGGCCAGGGTGAAGCCGTAGGAGAGGAGG
>CAXTJY010000348.1:0-4989 GCA_964244395.1 uncultured Rhodovarius sp. | reverse complement strand
TGGCTGGAACATCGTTGAATTCCTGGAACAACGATACGCCGACCTGATCGGACGCTGCGAGGTCACCCGCGTAAAGCTCCGTGCGCACGACCCGTCAGCGGATAGGGCTATCTCCAACTACCTCCACGCTGGTCGATCTTTTCCTTACTGCCTTAAGATACCAACGAAGAAAGAACTGAATGATCAAGCGCTTGCGGCGAACTTGATCCCGCGGGAAAGCGCGGCTCGCCTTGCTCAGGCTGCATGGCGGCGAAAGGCCCGTAACCAATAGAATTCGTATAACGTTTTCTCTTGACGTGCTGCGATTTTAGCCTGATATCCCCCTTATGCCGGCCCACCAGCGGGCATCGCCCAAGGGATCATCCGAGGGCGTCGATGTTAGGAACATCGACATGAGCAATCTCTCCAACGCCGACCGCGACCGTATCGCTGAGACGGCGAAGACCGGCGGCAACACGCCCACCAACGGCATGCCGTGGCAGACCGCCAATGAGGTGGATGCAATCCACAACAAGAACAAGTAGCGGTTTGCTCCCGGCCGGAAGGCCGGGGGCGCCGACGATGGAGAGCATCATGCGCTACCATGACGGAGAGCCTCTGGAGTTCCCCATCGACTGGCGGAGGCCGGGCTCGCCGCGCGATCACGATCTTCCGCCGGTCTACTTGCCGCCGGGCATCTGTATTATCCGGTGCTGAACCATCTGCCTGGCGGCGCTCGCCGCCAGGACACATGACGCCTACCACCTTTCAGCCCACCACGGTGCTCACTCCGTCAACCCCGCTCCCCATGCTCGCGCTTCGCGCTGCGCGTGGGTCCGCGCCGCTTCGCGGTCAGCCTTTGGCTGAGGGTTTGACTTCCGCTGCGCGCCGCGGTTTTGGGAATGCATGGTCGGGACGGGGAACATGGTTCTCTCGCCTCCGGCGGGGCCGAACAAGGAACAGGGTTTCAGGGTTCCAGTTGCGGCGCTTGCCGAGGGGCGCGTCGGCTTTGCCGCTGCGACCGCTCAGCCCTGGGCGAGGGCGGGGGCTGTGGTGCGGTCGATGGTTGTTGCTCACGGCTTGCCGCCCGTGTGGTCGGTGATAGTTCAGCCGCCCGCTCGAACGCTCCAGCCAGGCCCATCGTGACCGCGCTGGCCTGTCGTAGCGCGACGAGTTCGCGGTGGAGACTCGTCAGTCTGATAGCTTGAACCTGCCGCGCTTCCCGAATGCGGAACTGAAGCGAAAGTCGCTCCCGCAGCTGCGGCTCGATAAGCGCCTGCCGCTGTGCCCGGTCTCTTCGTAATCCCTGAAGGGCTTCGGCGTCGTTCAGGGCCAGCTGGCGGTCACGTTGACCGGTCAGCCGATCCCATACACCACGGACCCCGCCGCGCAGGCGCTTGGCCCGTTCCTCTTTCTCACGGTCAAAGCGCAGCGCCTGGCCTTGGCTCAGCTTTTTCCGTTCGTGCTGATGAAGGATGACCATCGCCTGTCGCTCCTTCTGGAGCGGCGCAATCGTCCGCGCGTGCTTGATCCGGGCTTCCGCAATCAGGCCTTTGAGTTTCGGTGCAACGACGCTGGCAATATGCGCCCGCGTCTCCTCGACGCTGCCCAGATCGTCAGCGTCGCCAAGCTTCGCCTTCACGTCTTTGACGCGCTTGTCGATCAGGCGAGCCAGCGAGAACACCTCCCCCTCATAGGCGACGACGACATGCGCCCGACGGTCCCCGCGCGCGAGATAAAGGCCGCGCTCTTCCAAGGCTTGTTTGAAGGAGGTCCGCGTATCGGAGACGGCCCAACATTCCTGGACGTTCGCCTTCAGCTGACGGGGATCTTGCCCGATACGCTTCGCTTGCTGCCATTCGGCCAGGTCGAAGTTGCGCAGATCGCGGGCTTTAGAATCCATCAACCCTTTCGGCATCTTCCAGCCATGCTCGAAGTAGAGCGCTTTCGACACCTCCCGCAGCTTTAGCTTGAAGAAGGGCAGCGGCGTTGCCGTCATCGTCTCCGCGTCGATGCGTGACCAGACCACGTGGCAGTGCCGTCGCCCTTCCTTCTCATGGAAGATAACGACACGCGGATGTCCGGTTAGCTGGGTTTTCTCCTCGATCTTCGAAATTGCATCCTCGAATGCATCGATCGGCACCGACTCAGTTTCCGGCGGGCTCAAAGAGACCGAAAACAGGAACTGTTTGCACTTGGTGCCAAGGCTAAGCGCCTGTGCTTCCTTCAATGCACCGAGGACAGTGTCGGCCATGAAGCCGCGAATTTCGTGAATCTCGAGGTGTTCGTTCTCCGCCTTCAGGAGATGGCGGGCGAGCTCCATGGCGCCACCGCGCTGCGATGCTTTCAGGATCACGGCGCCGCGTCCGACAGGTTCAGCGCCGTAATCAGCAGTTGGCGGATTGCGCGGACATGCACGAGGGCCGCTTGAAGATCGGCGTCCAACTCGGGACCGACAGGTAGCGTGCCCAAATGCGCGGCCTTGGCGATCTGGTTTAGGTTATTCGCAATGCGCAACTGGCCGAGCAGACCCAACACCTGTGCCAAAGCCTGATGATCCTTGATTGGAGACCGCGACTGGCGGCGCGGCTGCGGGACATCAGGATCGAACAGACGAGCACGAATGTAGGCGCCGACCGCGAGACTCCCCGCGTCCCGCTCCAGGCGCGCACGCTCTTCGCGCGTCAGGCGCAGCGAGAATGGCGCGGGTCTGTCGGTCATGCGGGTCACGTGAAACTGGAGAAATGAACATGGCGGCTCACCCTGTATTCCTTGGGGGAATACAGGGCGACCGCGTCGGTTGAAGTTTGATTATCGGCTAATGATGGTCAGGGCTCAGGAGGCCGAAGCGATGTGTCCTTAAGGCAGCTTGTCCAATTTGCTAATTCGATGAAAATTTTGTTCGAATTTTCTTCGTCCATGGACGCCACCCCCGAACGCAGCTCCCGCAGCGAACGCGGCGCCTCAAGGCGCCAATGCCACGCAAGCGAATCCCACCCGCGCTTCGGTGGGCACTCCAAACAGCGCTGTGTGGCGGGCCGGCAGCCCGGCCGGGAAATGCCGCACATATTCGGTGTTGCACGCATCGTAGTCCGCGCGGTCGCTGATCAGCATCGTCACCTGCACAACATACGACAGCTCGCTGCCGGCCTCGCGCAGCAGGCCATCGACGAAGGCAAGAGCGTTTCGCACCTCTTCTGCCGGCGTCGCGCCGCGGTACACGCCCCGGGCCGGGTCATGCGGCGCCGAATGGCCGGAAACCCACACCAGGCCGCCAGCCCGCACCGCCCGGCTGAAGGGCCGCTTTTCGCCCGCGGCCGGCATGCCGAAAAATTCCATCGTCTCCGCCTCCTTTTGCTGTGGCGTAACGCGGCTCGCCGGATCACGCCTTCAGTCGTTCAGAAATACTGCCCCGGCGATTTCGCCTTCTCGGATCATGCTCTATCCGTCGAAGCGTGCCGCACGATCACCATCACCACCATGCCCCGGCGACCGACCATTCCGGTGCCTTTGCGCTGGGCATTGCGCTCAATCTCGGCTTCATCGCCATCGAGGTCGCGGCCGGGCTCTTCGCCCACTCCGTCGCCCTGCTGGCCGATGCCGGGCACAATCTGTCCGACGTCTTGGGCTTGGTGGTGGCCTGGGTGGCGGTGCTGCTGGCGCGCCGGGCGCCCACACCGCGGTTCACCTATGGGCTGCGCGCCGCCTCCAATCTGGCGGCGCTGTTCAACGCCATGTTCCTCCTGATCGCCATCGGCTGGATGGCCTGGGAGGCGGCGCACCGGCTGCTCGCGCCGCAGCCGGTCGCCACCGGTGTCGTCATGCTGGTGGCCGCCATCGGCATCGCGGTCAACGGCTTCACCGCCTGGCTGTTCGCGCGCGGTCGGCACGGCGACCTGAACATCCGCGGCGCCTTCCTGCACATGGCGGCAGATGCCGCGGTCTCGGGCGCGGTGGTGCTGGCGGCCCTGGGCATCCGGCTGACCGGGTGGCAGTGGCTCGACCCTGCCGCCAGCCTCGCGGTGTGTGCCGTCATCCTCGTCAGCGGCTGGGGTTTGCTGCGGGACAGCATGGCGCTGTCGCTGGGCGCCGTGCCGCCGAAGATTGCGCCCGCCCTGGTGACGGAGCTGCTGCGCGGCCAGCCCGGCGTCGCCTCGATCCACGACCTGCATGTCTGGGCGATGAGCACCACTGAGACGGCGCTGACCGTGCATCTGGTGATGCCGGGCGGTCACCCCGGCGATGCCTTCCTGGCCCAGGTCACGCATGCGCTGGAGCACCGCTTCGGCATCGGCCACGCCACCTTGCAGATCGAACTCGACGCCGCGGCCTGCACACTGGCGGGCCGTTGCGCGTGAGCCGGTCTTCTACGCCCCCCGGCCGCCCGCATGGAATGAGGGCGACCCGCCGTGGCCCCGGGCGTACCCTTTGACGGCGGCGCCCCTGACGCAGCCGCATTTGCGCGGGCCAGGACTGACCTGCCCCTGGCTGTGGCTTCGGCCTTAACAGGCAGCCGGCGGAACGAGATACCACCGGCCCCGCGCGTTGGGCATCCATAACCCATTCCTCTGACGCGGGGCCCGGTGCATGCTGGCTCCCATGCCTTTACCGCTGCCCGCCGGCATCCGCACCCGCTTCCTCGGCAATGGCCGTGGCCTGACCATGCATCTGCTGGAAGCCGGCGAGCCGGGCCGGCCGCTGCTGCTCCTGCTGCACGGCTTTCCCGAGCTCGCCTATTCCTGGCGCCACGTGATGTTGCCGCTTGCCGCCGCCGGGTTCCACGTCGTGGCACCCGACCAGCGCGGCTATGGCCGCACCACCGGCTGGAGCCAGGGCTACGACGTCGACCTGCATGAGTTCGGCCCGCTGAACTACGTGCGCGACGCGGTGGGGCTGGTGGCAGCGCTGGGTGCGTCACATGTCGCCTGCGTCATCGGCCATGATTTTGGCTCGTCCGTGGCCGGCAACTGCGCCCTGACGCGACCTGACCTGTTCCACGCCGCCGTGGTC
>CAXTJY010000347.1:0-4991 GCA_964244395.1 uncultured Rhodovarius sp. | reverse complement strand
TCGGTGCCGCCGCCGGGCGGGTAGGGGATGATGACCCGCACCGCGCGGGCCGGCCAGCCTTCCTGGGCCAGGGCCAGGGCCGGGGCGGCGAGCGATGCAAGCAGCAATGCGCGACGATGCATGGGTAGGTTCCTCCGGCGGCAGTCTGGCCGAAAAGCAGCGGGGATGCCCAGATGCATCCGCCCACCAGGAGCCTTTGGGACGGGCACGACCAGGAGGTGCGCGACGCGGTCGAGGCCATTCTGCGCGGCAAGTAGCTGCCTCAGATGTGGATCACCCGCCCATACGCATCCAGCACGGACTCATGCATCGTTTCGCTCACCGTCGGGTGCGGGAAGACGGTGTGCATCAGCTCGGCCTCGGTCGATTCCAGCGTACGGGCGATGCCATAGCCCTGGATCATTTCGGTCACTTCCGGCCCGACCATATGCGCGCCCAGCAACTCGCCCGTTTTGGCGTCGAACACCGTCTTCACCAGCCCCTCCGGCTCACCCATGGCGATGGCCTTGCCGTTGCCGATGAAGGGAAAGCGGCCGACCTTCACCTCGTGCCCCTTCGCCTTGGCCGCTGCCTCGGTCAGCCCGACGCTGGCCACCTGCGGCCGGCAATAGGTGCAGCCCGGGATGTTCAGGATGTCCATGGCATGCGGGTGCAGCCCGGCGATGTTCTCGACGCAGATCGTGCCCTCGTGGCTCGCCTTATGGGCCAGCCAGGGCGCGCCGGTCAGGTCGCCGATGGCGTAGATGCCGGGCTCGCCGGTGCGGCCCATCGGATCGGTCACGACATGGGTGCGTTCGACCTGGATCTTGGTGCCTTCGAGCCCGAGGTCTTCCACGTTGCCGACGATGCCGACAGCGGAGATCAGCCGATCGGCGGTGATCTCCTGGACTTTGCCCCCGGCCTCGATCACGGCGGTGACGTTGTCCGCGCCCTTTCGCACGCCCTGCACCCGGGCGCCTGTCATGATGACCATGCCCTGCTTCTTGAACGCTTTTTCGACGAAGGCGCTGATCTCGGTGTCTTCCACCGGCAGGATGCGGTCCATCACCTCGACCAGCGTCACCTTCGCGCCCATGTTCTGGTAGAAGCTGGCGAATTCGCTGCCGATGGCGCCGGAGCCGACCACGATCAGGCTTTTCGGCATGGCGGCCGGCACCATCGCTTCGCGGTAGGACCAGATCAGCTTGCCGTCCGGCTCCATGCCCGGGATGATCCGCGCCCGGGCGCCGGTGGCCAGGATGATGTGCTTGGCGGCCAGCTCGGCCACCGGCTTGCCGTCCTTCGCCACACTGAGCTTGCCGCCGCCGGCGAGCTTGGCGTGCCCATCATAGACGGTGATCTTGTTCTTCTTCATCAGGTGCTTGACGCCACCCGAGAGTTGGCTGGCCACGCCGCGTGAGCGCTTCACCACCTTGTTGAAGTCGAAGCGGATGTTGTCGGCCGCGAAGCCATAGGCATCGAGGTCGTGCAGCATGTGGTTGATTTCGGAGGCGCGCAGCAGCGCCTTGGTCGGAATGCAGCCCCAGTTGAGGCAGATGCCGCCGAGTTCGGCGCGCTCGACCAGCGCCACTTTCATCTTGAGCTGTGCGCCGCGGATGGCGGCGACATAGCCGCCCGGCCCGCCGCCCACCACGATGAGGTCGAATGTGTCGGCCATGGGTGGCTCCCTTATGCCGCCAGCGCGGTCAGTGCCGCGCCGGTCAGTCGTTGCGTGGTCCAGCCCTCATGCGGCGTGGCACCGATGGAGCGGTAGAAGGCGATCGACGGCGCGTTCCAGTCCAGCACCGACCATTCCATGCCGGATGACCCGGCGGCGATCGCGCGGCGAGCCAGATCGGTGAAGATCGCGCGCCCGACGCCACGGTTGCGGTGCGCGGGCTCGACGAAGAGGTCTTCGAGATAGAGCTTGGTCGAGGCGGTGAAGGTGGACACGGCGAAATACCACAGCGCAAAGCCGACCGGCGCCCCGTCCCACTCCGCGATCAGCGCATGCGCGCGCGGCGCGGGGCCGAACATCAGGGCGTCGAACTGTGCCTCGGTGGCGGTGACCTCATGCGCGAGCTTCTCGTATTCCGCCAGGGCAGCGACGAAATGCGCCACCAGCGGCACATCGCTTCGCACCGCATCGCGCAGGCGCAGGCTCACAGCACGGGGGTCTCGGCCCGGGTCAGCGCCGACGGCGCCGCGTCGCCGGTGTTCACCACCCCGGCCCGCTCGACCAGCAGGACGGCGCATTCAGTTTCCGCCACCGGCCGATGCTCGGTGCCGGCTGGCACCACGATCATCTCGCCCCGGGTCAGCTCGACGACCCGGTCGCGGAATTCCATCCGAAACCCGCCATCCACCACCAGGAACATCTCATCCGCATCCGGGTGCTGGTGCCAGACGAACTCGCCCTGGATGCGCACCAGCTTCACCTCATGCCCATCCACCCGCGCCAGCAGATGCGGCATCCATGTCTCCGGGATGTCGCGCAGCTTTTCCGCCAGGTTGATGGCCACACTCAAAGCATCAGGCTCAGCGGTTCCTCCACGATGGCCTTGAACGCCGCCATCCACTCCGCCGCCAGCGAGCCATCGATCACCCGGTGGTCCACGCTGAGTTGGCAAGTCATGACGGTGGCGATGGCCAGCGCGCCGTTCTTCACCACCGCCCGCTGCGTCCCCGCCCCAACCGCCAGAATGCCGGCCTGCGGCGGGTTGATGATCGCGGCGAAATGGCTGACCCCGTACATTCCCATATTGGAGATCGAGAAACCGCCGCCCTGGAACTCCTCCGGCTTCAGCTTGCCGGATTTGGCGCGGGCACCCAGGTCCTTCATCTCGTTCGAGATGGCAGCCAGGCCCTTGCTGTCGGCGTTTTTGACGATGGGCGTGATCAACCCATCGGGGATTGCCACCGCCACCGAGATGTCGATGGCGTCGAACCGCAGAATGGCATCCTCGGTCCAGCTTGCCGCCACGCCCGGCACGCGCTTCAGCGTCACCGCCGCCGCCTTGATGACCAGGTCGTTCACCGAAAGCTTGTAGGCGCCCGGCCCGTCCTTGGGGCTGCGCGCATTCAGCTTGGCGCGCAGGTCGAGCAGCGCATCCAACTCGATATCCATCGCCACGTAGAAATGCGGGATGGTGGCTTTGCTCTCGGACAGCCGACGGGCGATCACTTTGCGCATCGTGCTGTTGGGGTGCGCCGTCGTGCCGGCCAGCGGCGCGGCAGCAGGCTTCGGCGCCGCCGGGGCAGGGGCCGGTGCTGCGGCAGCGGGGGCAGGGGCTGCAGCCGCCGGCCGACTCATCGCCGCCTCGACATCCGCCTTCACCACCCGGCCTTGCGGCCCCGTGCCGGTGATCTGTCCGACATCCAGCCCGGCCTGTTGCGCCATCCGGCGCGCCAGCGGCGACGCGAACACCCGGTCGCCCGAGGCAGCGGGCTGCTGCGCCATCGCAGGCTTCTCCTGCAACTCGCCGCCTGGTCCGGCAACGGCTTTCGCAGGCGGCTCCGACGCAGCGGGAGGAGTCCCGGTTCCGGCCGACGGCGGCGCCGCAGCCGGCGCGCCGCTCGGCACCGCCTCGCCAGCTTCCACCAGCACCGCGATCACGGCATTCACCGCCACACCCGCGGTGCCGCCCGGCACCACGATCTTGCCCAGCACGCCCTCATCCACGGCTTCCACTTCCATGGTCGCCTTGTCGGTCTCGATCTCGGCGATGATGTCACCGGACTTCACCGTCTCACCTTCATTCTTCAGCCAGCGGGACAGGGTGCCCTCAGTCATGGTCGGGCTCAGCGCCGGCATCAGGATGTTCGTGGCCATGTCCCGCGCCCTTACTTGTATGTCACGCGCTTGACGGCCGCGACCACGTGGTCGGGCTGCGGCAGCGCCATCTTCTCGAGGTTCGCGGCATAGGGCATCGGCACATCCTCGCCATGCACCCGCACCGGCGGCGCATCCAGGTAGTCGAAGGCGTGCTCGATGATCTGCATCGCCACTTCGGCGCCGATGCCGGCGAAGGGCCAGCCCTCCTCCACCGTCACCAGACGGTTGGTCTTCTTCACGCTCTCGACGATGGTCGCGGTATCCAGCGGCCGGATGGTGCGCAGGTTGATCACCTCGGCCGAGATGCCCTCCGCCGCCAGCTTCTCCGCCGCCGCCATGGCGGTGCCGACGCTGATTGAGAAGCCCACGATGGTCACATCCGTGCCGGCGCGTTCGATCTTGGCCTGCCCGATGGGCAAAATGAAATCATCCGCCGTCGGTACCTCGAAGCTCTGGCCGTAGAGAATCTCGTTCTCCAGGAAGATGATCGGGTTGGGGTCGCGGATGGCGGCCCGCAGCAGCCCTTTGGCATCCGCCGCATTCCACGGCGCCACCACCTTCAGCCCAGGCACATGCGCGTACCAGCTGGCATAGCACTGGCTATGTTGCGCCGCGACGCGCGACGCAGCCCCGTTCGGCCCGCGGAACACGATGGGGCAGCCCATCTGCCCACCCGACATGTAGAGCGTCTTCGCCGCCGAGTTGATGATCTGGTCGATGGCCTGCATCGAGAAGTTGAACGTCATGTATTCGACGATCGGCTTCAGCCCGGTCAGCGCCGCACCCACCGCCATGCCGGTGAAGCCATGCTCGGTGATCGGCATGTCCATCACGCGCTTCGGTCCGAACTCGTCCAACAGACCCTGGCTGATCTTGTAGGCGCCCTGATACTGGCCGACTTCCTCGCCCATCAGGAAAACGTCCTTGTCGGCCCGCATCTCCACTGCCATGGCGTCGCGCAGGGCCTCGCGCACGGTCATTGCCTTGGTGGGGCCCCAGTCCTTTTCGCCGGTCGTGGCGGGGGCTGCCGGCGTCCGCGCGGGCTCGCCTTTGGTGGCTACGGCGCCTGGGTCTTCCGCCTTGGTGGCCGTCACCGGCGTGGCCGGCGCCGCGGCCGCGTTGCGGTCCGGCGTCACCGTGGCCGCCACGCCAAGCCGTAGCCAGGCGGCGGACATCC
>CAXTJY010000346.1:4662-5000 GCA_964244395.1 uncultured Rhodovarius sp. | reverse complement strand
CGCTTCGACCCCGAGCAGGCGCGGCGCCTGCTGGCCGAGGCCGGGTATCCGCAGGGCTTCCAGATCGTGCTGGGCGGGCCGAACGATCGCTACATCAATGACGAGCAGGTGTTGCAGGCGGTGGCGCAGGGCTGGACGCGGGCGGGGCTGCGGGTGCGGCTGGAGGCGCAGCCGGCGGCGGTGTTCTTCAACCGCTCGGCGCGAAACGAGCTGAGCGTTGGCCTGTTGGGTTGGGGCACCGGCACCGGGGAGCCGGATTCACCGCTGCAGGCGCTGATCGCCACCGCCGACACGGCGCGCGGCTGGGGCGCCGCCAATCGCTCGCTCTACAGCAACCC
>CAXTJY010000346.1:1428-4652 GCA_964244395.1 uncultured Rhodovarius sp. | reverse complement strand
AGATCGAAGCTGCCGTCGACGGGCTGCTGGAACAGGCGCTGTCCAGCATGACGGTGGAAGCGCGCACGCCGCTGTACCAGCAGGCCATCCGCGCCGCGATGGCCGACCTCGCCATCATCCCCTTGCACCATCAGGTGAACATCTGGGCGGCGCGGCGCGGGGTGGCGGTGACCGCGAGGAACGACGAACGGACGATGGCGACGGGAATGCGGCCCCGCTGACCGAGATTGACAGAACCGGCAGTCAGCCCGTTGCTGCCGAAACGCGAAGGATGAAACCACCATGAACAGGCGCACCCTCCCCCGCCTCCTGGCCGGCGCCGCCCTGGCGTCGCCCCTCCCGGCGATGGCGCAGGCCTTCCCCAACCAGCCCGTGCGCATGGTGGTGCCTCTGGCCGCCGCGACCCTGACCGACGTCATCGCCCGCTTCCTGGCCGAGCCGATGGCGCGCGAATTGGGCGTGCCGGTCATCGTCGAGAACCGGGCCGGGGCCAATGGCGCGCTCTCCGCCGCCTATGTGAAGCAGCAGCGGCCGGACGGCTACGCGGTGCTGCTGGCCGGCGTGTCGCTGCTGGCCTTCAACCCGTTTCTGTACGGCAACCTGCCCTATGACCCGGCGCGCGACTTCACCTACATCGCGCCGGTGGTGAACACGGGCTTCATGCTGGTGGTCAGCCGGCGCAGCGGCATCACCTCGGTGGCGGAATTCCTGGCGCGCGCCCGGGCCCGGCCCGGCGAGATCACCTATGGCAGCGCCGGCAACGGCAACTCCACGCATCTGGCCATGGAGATGGTGACGGAGGCGGCCGACATCCGTCTGACTCATGTGCCCTACTCCTCCACCTCGCCGGTGACCGCCCTGCTGACCGGGGAGATCGACAGCATGCTGAGCACGGTAGGCAGCGTGGTGGCGCAGGTGCGTGCCGGCACGGTGGTGCCGCTGGCGGTGCTGCTGCCCCGGCGCCTGGCCGAATTGCCTGAGGTGCCCACGCTTTCCGAGGCTGGGCTGGAAGCCCCGACCATGCCCGGCTGGTACGCGCTGATCGGCCCGGCCGGCATGCCGGAAGAGCCGGTGCGCCGCCTCAACCGCGCCATGCAGGTGGCGCTGGAGGACCCGGGCGTGCTGGCCCGCCTGCGCGACATCCATCTGGAGGCCATCGAGGGCTCGCCGGAAAGCATGCGCGCCGCCTTCGAGCGCGACAGCGAGATCTGGGGCGCCTTCATCCGCCGCCGCAACCTGCGGCTCAGCTAGGAATCCTGCCCATGGCCCATCTCGGCCACCCCGTCCGCGACCACCGCCTCGGCCTGATGCAGGCGTTGATGGACCGCGAGGGCTATGACGCCCTCGCCTTCACCACCGCCGATTTCTTCCAGTTCGCCACCAATTTCTCGACCGATGTGCAGACCTGGGAGCGGCCGATCGTCTGTGTGGTGCCGCGCAACGGCGCGCCCTTCGCCATCCTGTGCGAGCTGTCCACCAACCATTGGCGCTTCGGCATCGAGGCGGCGAAGCTGTGGGTGACCGACGCCGAGTTCTATGCCGAGCATCCGCGCGTGGTGAACCGCATCCCGCTCGTCACCCAATGGCCGGAGATGGTGGCGGACCGGCTGCGCCGGGCCGGCCTGGCCCGCGCCCGCATCGGCGCCGATGCCGCCGGCGGCATGCTGGCCCGGGCGGTGGCGCTGCTGCCGCAGGCCCGGCTGGAAGGGGCCACGGCGGGCTGCCGCACGCTGCGGCTGGTGAAGCACGCCGACGAGATCCAGCTGATGCGCGAGATCGCCGGCCTGACCGACTGGGTGCAGGACCGCTACCGCGAGGCGATTTGCCCCGGCCGCCTGGTGCAGGAGATGGACATGGCCATGGCGGCGGCGATGGCGGAGGAGGCCGGCCGTCGCTTCCCCGGCGAGCACCTGGAGATCCTGCGCTGCTGGACCCTCTCCGGCCCCGCCAGCTGCGCCCCGCATGGCGATGGCCGCTCGGCCGGGCAACGCATCGAAAAGGGACACGGGCTGGTCAACATCGTCATCCCGCGGGTGAACGGGCTGGTGGTGGAAAATGAGCGCACATGGTTCTGCGGCCAGCCGGACAACCGGCAGGCTTTCCTGTTCGAAACCGCCCGCGCCGCCAATGAGGCGGCCTGCGAGGCCGCGGTAGCGGGCCGGCCCGTCTGCGGCATCGACGAGGCGGCGCAGGCGGTGATCGAGCGCGCCGGCTGCGCCGGGCTGATGCTGCATCGCACCGGCCACGGCATGGGCACGCTGGGGCATGAATTCCCGGAGGATATGGCCTTCAACACCCGGCCATTGCTGGCGAACGAGGTGTATTCCGCCGAGCCCGGCCTGTATGAATGGGGCCTTGGCGGCTTCCGGCACGACGACACGGTGGTGGTGGGCGCGACACCCGAGGTGATCACCCGGGCGCCGAAGAGCCTGGCTGCGCAGACCGTGGTATGAGTCTGCAACCCCTCCTCGTCGCGCTGGCCGGGCCGGGCCAGCCGGAGGCCGGGCTGGCGGCGCTGGACCAGGCGTTGGCGGCGACGATCGGCCACCGCCTGTTCACCGTGCTGGTGCTGGACGAGGCCCGCGGGGTGAACCGACGCTATTACAGCAGCCAGCCCGTCGCCTATCCGGTCAGCGGCGAGAAGAAGCTGATGCGGGATTCCGAGCTGTATCGCCTGGTGGTGCAGCAGGGCGTGCCGCGCTTCTGCGACGGGCGGGAGGCCATGGCGCGGGCCTTCTTCGACCACGAGCTGATCTTCTCGCTGGGCTGCGAGGCCTGCGTGAACATGCCGGTGCGCTGGAATGGCCGCACTCTGGGCGCGCTCAACCTGCTGCACGAGGCCGGGCATTTCGCCGCCATCGACATGGACCTGCTGGCGACTTTCGCGGCGCTGGCGGTGGCGCCCATCCTGGAGGTCTGCCCGTGAAAGTGACCCGCCGCCTTGCCCTGGCCACGCCCCTCGTGGCCCGGGCGCAAGGCGCTGCCTGGCCGCAGGCGCAGCCCATCCGCTTCATCGTGCCCTTCGCACCAGGCGGCAGCACCGACATCGTCGCCCGTATCCTGACGGCGGAGATGGCGCGGCGGCTGGGCCAGACCATCCTGGTCGAGAACCGCCCCGGCGCCGGCGCGACGCTCGGCTCCGGCCAGGTCGCCCGCGCGGCGCCCGACGGCTACACCCTGCTGCTCTCGGTCATCTCGGCCATGGTGGTCGGCAAGGTGCTGGG
>CAXTJY010000346.1:0-1410 GCA_964244395.1 uncultured Rhodovarius sp. | reverse complement strand
CCATGTCGCGACGGTGATGAGCACGCCCTACCTGATCCTGGTGCGGCCGAACCTGCCGGTGGCCGACCTGGCCGCGCTGGTGGCGCAGGCGCGGGCACGGCCGGACGCCTTCTCCTACGGCAGCTCGGGCATCGGCTCGATGCCGCATCTGGTGATGGAGCGGTTCCAGCGCGCCGCCGGCATCACCCTCACCCATGTGCCCTATCGCGGCTCGGCGCCGGCCGTCACCGACATCGCGGCCGGGGTGCTGCCGATGATGGTGGACAGCCTGACCGCCGCCAGCGCCAACATCCGCAGCGGCGCGCTGCGGCCCCTGGCGCAGAGCTGGCCGGAACGGGTGCCGGCCTTCGCCGACATCCCGACCTTTCGCGAGCTGGGCTTTCCCGACCTGGTGGTGGATGGATGGTCGGGCATTGCCGCGCCCGCCGGCACGCCGCGGCCCATCCTGGAGCGACTGGCGGCGGTGACGCGGGATTCGCTGGCGTCGCCGGAAGTGGTGCGCCGTTATGCCGAGACGGCGACCGCGCCGGGCCGACTGTTTCTGGAAGATGCTCAGCGTTTCGTGCGCGAGGAGCTGGCGGCCTGGACGCCGATCATTCGCGCGTCGGGCGCGACCATGGACTGAGCGGCGGAGCACGGCGCAGGGTCCTGCGGGTCGCGAGCCGGCCCGGGGGGGGGGGGCACCGACCGGCTCAGCTTGGATCGGGCGTGGCGAGAGCACCCTCGGCGGCCGGCTCGGCTGCGGCCGGCGTGGCCTCCTCCGCCGCCCCGTCCAGATCGTGGCTGATCCGAAGCGGTGCCGTGCGCGGGCCGATCCACTGCTCGCTGGTGTGGATGGCGTTCGATTCCCGGTCCATCCAGAAGCGGTTTCGGATCGGGCCCAGCCCCTCGCCGCGGCAGGTCTCGGTGATAATGACTGTGTCGGCCTCGGTACTGGGCGCGGTGGAGAGGCGGCAGTCCAATGCAATGCCGAAGCGCATCGCCGCGGGGTCGCGGCTGGCGGTCATCAGATCGACCACGCGGCGGGCGTCGGCGCTGCGGCGCGTGAGTGATCGTGGGTCGGCCACCGGGTCCGGCCCATCGAAACGGGTGGCGGCGAGCATGGTGGGTAGGCCGGAGGTAGCGACGACACGCACCCCGTCGGTGGCCACCACCACGCCGCCGCGGGTGCGCCACATCCGCCGCTCGCCCTGCTGCGAGATCAGCCGGGCGTCAGAGGCGCGGCGGCCCTGGGCCAGACGCAGATAGGGGCCATCCGGTTCTTCGCCGTCATCCGGCAAGGGTCGGTCGAAGAAACCGGCGGGCAACAGGTTCGCCGGATTGAGACTGCTCGCCGAAAGCGAAAAGGCACTGTCAGGCCCACATCCGGCCAGTAGTGGGAGCAGCAGGGGCAGCATCCATCGCACCGGT
>CAXTJY010000345.1:0-5005 GCA_964244395.1 uncultured Rhodovarius sp. | reverse complement strand
CCATGGCGGGCCGCCTGGGCATCACCGCGCGGCTGCCGGCCAATGGTTCGCTGGCGCTGGGCACCGGCGAGGTGACGCTGCTGGAATTGGCGGCGGCCTATGCGCCGATGGTCAATGGCGGGCGGCGGGTGGTGCCCTACGGCATCCGTCAGGTGGTGTCGGACGGCCGGATCCAGCCGTTGGCCAGCGCCGCCCCGGCCCAGGTGGTGGGTGAGGCAGAGGCGGCGGCAATGCGACGGATGCTGGCGGCGGTTGTGGCGCGCGGCTCGGGGCGCGCTGCGCAATTCCCTGGCCTGTCCGTGGGCGGCAAGACCGGCACCACGCAGGACTACCGCGACGCCTGGTTCGTGGGCTTCGCAGGTGCAGGACCGGCTGGCACCGCCGGGGGTGGCTTGGCCGCCTCCCCCGGAGGGGGCTATGCCGGGGGTGTGGAATCGACCGTCGTCATCGGCATCTGGCTCGGCAACGACCGCGGCGAACCCATGGAAGAGGTGCGCGGCGGCACCCTGCCGGCCCGCTTGTTCCGCGAGATCCTGGAGGCGACACGTTGATGGAATCTAAAAGCGAGGCAGGGGTCGCGGGCGCGGTGCGCCATATCACCAACAACCTGATCATGGTCATCCTCAGCAACCTGGATCTGCTGGCCCGGGTGACGCCGGCTGAGACTCCGGCTGGCCGGCAAGTGGAGCGGAGCCGGCTGGCCGCCGAGCGCCTGCTGGGCGTGCTGGTGCCCTACACCAGGCTGGCGCGGGACCCCGGCCTGGAGCGCCTGAAGCCCGATGCCACCCTGCGCGCGCTGCTGCCCCTGCTGGAGGTGGCCGGCGGCAATAGTGGGCCGATCACCCTGACCACCGCGGCGGTGGAGGCGCTGCCGCTGCCCCGCCCAGCGCTCGACCTTGCCTTGCTGGAATGGGCGCAGATCGCGGCGGCGGAAAGCCCGCGGGGCACAGCGTTGCAGATCGTGCTGGAACATGAGCCAGGCGGCATGGTGATCCGGCTGATGCCCAACCCGGGCGGCGCGGCCGGCGCCCTGGTCGAGGTGGCGGCGCTGGCCGGTGGCAGCACCCGCCTGACCGCGGAGGCGGCGGAGCTGCGGCTGCCGGCGGCCTGACGCGGAATTCATCGTCGCCGCCTTCATGCTTCCATGATTGCGGCGTTAGCTGTGCCCGTCCTTCCCCCCGGAGACCGGCCATGCCTTTCCCGACCTCCCGCTTCCTGCTGCTGTCGGCGGCGGCCATCGCGCTGGTGCCCACGCCCGGCACCGCGGCGCCGTTTCCTGCGGAATCCCCGGTCAGTGCCATCAGCGACAATGAGCAGCCGCCGCTGCCCGACCCGCCGGCCCGCGTCGGCCGGGTGGCGCGGGTCCAGGCAGGCGTCGGCTATCGCGCCCCGGGCGAGGCAGGTTGGTCGCCCGCCGGGGTCAATCTTCCGGTCGCCGGCGGCACCGCCCTGCAGGTCGAGTCCGGCGGCCGCGCGTTGCTGGAACTGCCTGGCTTGAGCCTGGCGCTGGAAGGCGGCAGCGCCATTGAACTCCGGCTGCTGGACGACACCGCGCTGCGCGCCCGCCTCGTCCAGGGCCGGCTGGGCCTGGAAGTGGCCGTGCTGGAGCCAGGCGACGTGATGGAGGTGGCGACGCCACGCGGCACCGCCACCATCCGCAAGCCTGGCCGCTACTTGGTCGATGCGGGCGATGCCGACACCCCGGCGCGGCTGGTGGTGTATGAGGGCCAGGCGAGCTTCGCGGACCCCACCGGCGCCGTGCTGCAGGCCGGCACGGGGCAGGCGGTGCTGGCAGCCGCGCCGATGCTGCTCGAAACGGCCGGGCCGCCCTCGCCGCTGCTGGCCTGGGCGGTTTCGGGCGACAAGGCGGGGCCGCATCCGGCGGCGGTGGCCGGCATGCCTGGCGGGCCGATGCTGTCCCGCTATGGCCAGTGGTCCACCCATCCGGAATACGGCGATGTCTGGCGCCCGCAGGTCGAAGCTGGCTGGACACCCTTTCGCCAGGGGCAGTGGCGGGATGTGCAGCCCTGGGGCTGGAGTTGGGTGGATGAAGCACCCTGGGGCTTCGCGCCGGCGCATTACGGCCGCTGGTACAGCGATGCCGGGGTGTGGTGGTGGGCGCCGCGGCCGTTCTCGGTGGCGCGGGGCCCGCGCTGGCCGGTCTACGCGCCGGCGGTGGTGCGCTTCGCTGGAGTGGGTGGGCGGGGGCATCCGGCCGGTTGGGCGCCGCTGGCGCCGCGTGAGCCGTTCTTTCCTGGTTCGCGCTTCTCGCCACGCTATCTGCGGCAGGTCAATCTCACGACGGTGCCGCCGGGCTTTGCCGCGCGTCCCCTGCCGGGGTCGTTTTCGCGGCTGGCGAATGCGCCGGGGGCCGTGATGCTGCCACCGAACGGCGGCCGCCCGCCGGCCGGCATGCCGCCGGGGCTGCGCGGTGGACGCGAGCCCCTGGCTGGTATCGGGCCGGGGCGCCTGCCCCCGCCTGGTGGCTTTGGTGGACGCGGTGCCGCGGTGCCATTCGGTCCTTCGGCGGGTGGGCCGGGGTTTGGCGTGGCCCGGCCGCCTTCCTTCGCGCGGCCGAGCCTGCCGCCGCAGGCTTTCGCCACGCCCAGCTACCCCACGGCGCGACCCTATCAGGCGCCTGCTACCGGCTTTGCGCCGCGCGCCTTCGCGCCGCAGGACAATTTCGGCGGTGCCCGGCCGTGGGGTGGGCCGCCCGCGGCCGGGATTGCGCCGCCGCGTAACTTTGCGCCGCATGGAAATTTTGGGGGTCCCCGGCACTGGGGCGGGCCGCCGGGGGCCGGCTTTGCCCCTCAGCCGCGCGCCTTCGCGCCGCCTTCCTATGCGTCGCCCTCGTTCAGCCAGCAGCGGGGCTTCGCACCGCCACCACAAAGTTTCCAGGCCGCGCGCCCGGCGCCGCAGGCCTTCGCAGCACCTCGCAGTTTCTCGCCGCCGCCTGGTGGTTCACGGCCCTCGTTCGGCGGGCACCGCCGCTGATCAGCGGCGGCGGCCTTCCTCGCGGCGCAGGTCGTAGCTCATCCAGCAGCTGTTGGGTCTGTTGGCCTGCCGGCCTTCGAAGCGGTTATCGCTGATCTGGCCGGTGCCGGGCTGGAAGGTGCCGAAGCCGGGCAACGTCACGGCCCCCTGCGGCGTCACGTCGCCCACGATGTCGGGGTCGCCCAGGATGGCCGGCAGGGTGGCGCGGCCGCCCGCCACCCGCATCGTCACCCGGTCGCGCGCCAGCCGCCCGCCGGCGCGGCATTCATGGGTGCGAAACCCGGCATAAAGCCCGTCCAGTGGCTGGGCGCGCTGCGCCCCCGCGGGCAGCGCCAGCAGCAGGAAGGCCAGGAGCAGATGTCTCATGTGAATTTTCCAGTCCGTGGGAAGCCATGCGGCGGAGTCTTGCCGGCGCCGGCGCGGTTGCCGCGCCATTCCGCCAGGTTGGTCTCGGTGCGGGTGCGCCCTCCGGATGCGCCCCCTTGAGGCCAGGTCAGCCCCTGCGCGGCGAAGAACACCACGGCGTCCGACAGCTCGGCCCCCTTATAGGATTGCAGCTGCACGCCGCGGCCGCGCGCCATCACCGGCAGCTGGCCAGCGGGGAAGATCAGCAACTTCCGGTGGCTGCCCAGCACCGCCACCGTATCGCCCAGGGCGGGCCGGCAGACGGCGGCGCGCGTGGCCCCCTCCAGCGTCATCACCTGCTTGCCGGTGCGTTTTTCCGCCAGCATTTCCTCCGCCTCGATCAGGAAGCCCTTGCCGTCGCCGGCCGCCAGCAGGAAGCGGCCGGTTGGTTTGAACAGGGCCAGCGGCGCATCGTCATTGCCCATCTCCACCATCAGGCGCAGCGGCTGGCCGTCGCCACGGCCGCGCGGGATGACATCGGCCCTCAGCGTGAAGGCGCGGCCGCCGCTGGTGAAGACGACGACCCGATCCGTGGTTTCGGCATGCAGGCGAAAGGCCAGGGCGTCGCCTTCCTTGAACCGCAGCTCCGCATCCTCGGCCAAATGGCCCTTTTGAGCGCGGATCCAGCCCTTCTCGGACAGGATGATGGTGATGGGCTCGCGCTCGACGAAAGCCGCCTCGTCCACCTGCACGGCCGCGGTGGCGCCGGCGATCGCGGTGCGGCGGGCGCCGAGGCGCGCCGGGCCTGGAACGAGGGGCTCGCCAAGACGCTGGAAGCCGAGCGGGCCATCGCCGAATTTCTTGCGCGTGTCCTCGATTTCCCGCGCGATGGCCCGCCAGCGCTTGGCGTCGCTGGCCATCAGCGCGTCCAGCCCGGCCTTTTCCTTGGAGAGCTTGTCGTGCTCGCGGCGGATTTCCATCTCTTCCAGCCGCCGGAGGGAGCGCAGCCGCATGTTCAGAACGGCGTCCGCCTGCACTTCGCTGAGGCCGAAGGCGGCCATCAGGGCAGGGCGCGGTTCATCCTCCTCGCGCACGATGCGGATGACCTCATCCAGGTTGAGATAGACGATGAGGTACCCGTCGAGGATTTCCAGCCGCCGCGCGATGTGCTCGAGGCGGTGGGTGGTGCGGCGGGTGAGGACTTCGTGCCGATGGTCCAGCCATTCGCGCAGCACCTGGCGCAGGCCCATGACGCGTGGGGTGCGAGTGGCATCCAGCACGTTCATGTTCAGCGGGAAGCGGGATTCGAGCTGGGTGGCGCGGAACAAGGTCTCCATCAGCATCGCGGGCTCCACCGAGCGGCTGCGCGGCTCCAACACCAGCCGGATGACATCGGTGCTCTGGTCCCGCACATCGGCCAGCAGGGGGAGCTTCTTCTCCTCCAGCAGCAAGGCGAGCTGTTCGATCAACCTGGTCTTCTGCACCTGGTAGGGGATTTCAGTGACGACGACATTCCAGGTGCCGTTCTTGCCCTGCTCGACCTCCCACTTGGCGCGCAGCCGGAAGCCGCCGCGGCCCGTGGCGTAGGCCTCGCGGATGCTCTCGGCGCTTTCGACCAAGGTGCCGCCGGTGGGGAAGTCCGGCCCTTTCACATGGGCCAGCAACT
>CAXTJY010000344.1:0-5017 GCA_964244395.1 uncultured Rhodovarius sp. | reverse complement strand
AGCGTGGTCCTCGCCGCATCCTGGTCCGGCCGAGTGGGCGCCGGCATCGCTTCTGGCTGAACCGCCCAGCGGGCGCCGGGCGGCAGGGAGTCCGCGGCATGCCGGCTGCGCACCACCAGCAGCGGCGCCACATCCGCCACCGCCTCCAGCATCGGCAGGCGATGCCGCTGCGACTCGGAGAACACCCCGGCCAACTGCGCCCGCGCCAGCCGTCGCCCTGCCCCGCCATGCTCGGACGCCAGCAGCCGCACCCAGCCTTCCGGCTGCCCCGCATCGAGCGTGATGGACTGATACACCACAGCCAGGCCGGGGTCCTGCAGCACGGTCACCCCGGGCCGGCGAAGCGCCACGCGCAGCGCATGCGCGGCCGCCGGGTCGTCGGCCAGGATGTGCAGATGCGGCACCGGCTCCAGCGCCGGCTGGTCGAGCCGCTCCTCCAGCGTCATCGCCCGGCCGGGGGCCAGGTCGCGGTCGCTGGCCGCGCCGACCAGGAAGCGGCATTCGGTCAGCTCCGCCAGGGCGGCCAGCAGCGGCGCCACCCGCAGCCCCTGCGGCCCGCGCACCGGTGCCGAGACGACCAGGCTGGGCAGCATCACGGCAGGCGCTTCTCCAACGCCCGCAGCCGCACCTCCATCCGCGCCTCCGCCACCGCCAGCAAGTCGTTGACGTAATCGGCGATGTCCGGCCCGGCCTGGGGAGCGGTGGACTGCGCCATGCCGGGGGTCCACGGCAAGGAGGTCATCTCGGCCCGCCCCTCCACCGGCGAGGGCTCCACTTCTTCGCGCCGGCGCGCCGTTGCGGACAAGAGCTGGACCTTCGCCATGCCCTCGCGCAGCTCACGCCGCAGCGCCGCCACGTCTGCCCGCGCTTCCGCCAGCAGCGGTTCGATCTCGTCGGACGCCGGCTTGGCGGGTGTTCGCACCCCCTCCAGCAAGCCAAGCAGGTATTCGGTGCGCAGCGCCAGTTGCCGCTGCAACGCCATGGCGGGGTCGGCCGGTTTGAGCGGGTCCTGCACCGGCACCGACCGGCCGCACGTCAGCGCCTCGGGCGAAACGGCCATGTCGGTGATCGCTTGCACCCTGGCAGCCTCCGAACCCGCCACCTTCGCCACCATGTGCGCGAACCCCACTGGGTCCGGCCAACGGCCGAGCTGTGCCAGGTACAGGTTGATGACGAAGTCCTCGTCCGAGCCGACGAGGAGATCCGCCCCGGTGATATTGGCCATGCGTTCCTCCAGCCCGCCGGGTTTGCGGTACGGGGGCGTGGCGGTCAATCGCCGCCTATCTTCAAGGCGGCGTGCATCATGGCCAGACGTGCGGCGTAGCGGGCTGGGCTGAAGAAGTCGGCGCGGGCGGGTCCTGCCGAGCTCAGCCGCCGGCGCAGGTCGGCATCCCGGTCCAGCGCCAGCAGGCCCTGCGCCAGCGCCGCCACCGAAAGCGGGTCCACGCACATCGCCGCATCGGCCACGATCTCCGGCATGCAGGAGGCGGTGCTGGTCAGCACCGGCGCGCCCAGCGCCATCGCCTCCACGGCGGGCAGGCCGAAACCTTCATAAAGACTGGGAAAGCACACCGCCCGCGCGCCGCGCACCAGGGCCATCAGGTCGCCCCGCGGCAGATGGCCCAGCAGCCGGACCCGCCCGTCCGGGGTGCCCTCCCGCCCCGCCAGCGCCGCGATCTCGGCCTCCCATAGCCACGCCTTCTTGCCGGCGATGATCAGCGGCGCGGCGATGTCGGTGGACAAATGCGCCTCGATCAGCCGGCGCAGGTTCTTGCGCGGCTCGATGGCGGCGTAGAACAGGAAGTAGCCCTGCGGCGCCAGGCCGAAGCGGGTGCGCAGGAGCTCCGCCAGCGCATCCGGCGGCATGGCCAGCGCGGGCGCGTCCGGCTCCACCCCCAGCCAGGTGTTGGTGACGCGCGAAGGGTCCACCCCCAGCAGACGAATGATGTCGGCCCGCGACCACTCGCTGATGGTGACGATATGCGCCGCGCGCTCGGCGATCAGCCGGGTCATCCGGCTGTATTGTGCGTGGTTGGTCAGGGTGGTTTCCGGCATGACCAGCGGGATAAGATCGAGCACCGAATACAGATTCGGCACGCCCAGCACCTCCAGCGGCGTCGGGAAGGTCCAGTGCATGGCGGCCGGGCTGACGCCGCCCGGCAGCCGCACCGGCAGCAGGGTGTGGGTGGTGCGCAGGTGGAGATGGGCCCGCCCGACCGCGTCGCGCCCATTCAGCCTTAGCGTCCCCTCGGGAAGGCCGGCCTGCGGGCCGCTCACTGGCCATGCAGGCAGCGCATCCCTCCAGGCAATTTCCACCTGCCCCGCCAACCTTCGCGCCAGCCGCGCCGCCCCGCCCAGCCGGCCAGGCGCGGTGGGCCGGCCGGGATCCTCGCCGAACAGCACGCCCGGCCGGAAACCTTCCTCCGCCACCGCCTGCGCCAGGCCCCGCGCATAGGTCGCGATGCCGGTGCCCTGCGGCAGCGCCAGATTGTGGCCGTCGAGAAGGTAGATGCCGCGATCGCGGCCCATTCCTGCCATGTCCGGGGCGTAAGCGCAGAGCCGGCCGCAGGGCAACCCTCCGGCTCGCTGAAAGGCGTGCCCTTTCGGCAAGCCGCCGAATGCGGCAAACCCCACGCTCTGCAAAGGATCGATCCGCCTCGCCATGACCACCAGCACCATCATCCCGGTCATTCTCTCCGGCGGCACCGGCAGCCGGCTCTGGCCACTGTCGCGCGAGACCTATCCCAAGCAGTTCTGGCCCCTGGTGGGAAAGGAGACGATGCTGGCCGCGACCGCGATGCGGGCGCAGGGCAGCGATTTCGCCCCACTCATCGTGGTGTGCAACGAGGCGCACCGCTTCATGGCCGCCGAGCAGCTGCGCGAGGCCCGCATCGAGGGCGCCCGCATCCTGCTCGAACCCGCCGGCCGCAACAGCGCGCCCGCCGTTGCCGCCGCCGCGGTCCTGGCGGAGGAGACCGCGCCCGGCGCGGTGCTGTGGATCATGCCGGCCGATGCGGCCATCGCCGACGTGCCGGCCCTGCATGCGGCTTTGGCCCTGGCGGTGGTGGCCGCCGAGATGGGGCGCATCGTCACCTTCGGCATGCGGCCCACGGCGCCTGAGACCGGCTTCGGCTACATCGAATCCGGGGCACCGCTGGAAGGCGCACCCGGTGTGCTGGCGCTGGAGCGCTTCATCGAGAAGCCGGACGCGGCGACGGCACAGACCTTCGTCGAAGGCGGCCGGCATCTGTGGAACAGCGGCATGTTCGTCGCCCGGGCCGACACCCTGCTGCGCGAGATGGAGCAGTTTGCCCCCGCGGTGCCCTCCACCGTGCGCTCCGCGGTCGCGCATGCCAGCCGCGACCTCGATTTCGTCCGGCTCGACGCCGCCGCTTTCCTGGCCACGCCTTCCATCTCCTTCGATCATGCGGTGATGGAACGCACGGCGAATGCCGCCGTCGTGCCGGCCACGCTCGGCTGGTCCGACGTGGGAAGCTGGGATGCGCTGTGGCAGATTGCGCCCAAGGACCCGCAGGGCAATGCCACGCAGGGGCCGGTCCATCTGGTGGGCGCGAAGAACTGCTACGTTCGAAGCGAGGGGATGCTGACCGGCGTGGTCGGCCTGGAGGACGCGATTCTCATCGTGACCGACGACGCCGTTCTGGCGATGAGCCGCCACCATGCGCAGGACGTGAAGAAGCTGGTCGAGCAATTGCGCGCATCCGGCCTCAAGCAGGCCACCGAGCATCGCCGGATGTACCGCCCCTGGGGGCATTACGAGGGGCTGATCCAGGGCGAGCGCTTCCAGGTGAAGAAGATCCAGGTCCGCCCGGGGCAGAAGCTTTCCCTGCAGAAGCATTTCCACCGCGCCGAGCATTGGGTGGTGGTGAGCGGCACCGCCATCGTCGAGCGCGACGGCGAGCGCATCATGCTGCGGGAGAATGAGAGCGTGTACCTGCCGCTGGGCTGCGTCCATCGGCTGGAGAATCCCGGCAAGATCCCGCTGACGTTGATCGAGGTGCAGGTGGGCAGCTACCTGGGTGAGGACGACATCGTGCGGATCGAGGACACTTACGGGCGCGCCTGATGGCCCTGTATGCCGACGTTACCGACCTGCTGGCGGGCTGGCGGCACAACCGCGCGCCGAGCGGGGTGACGCGGGTGCAGACGCGGTTAGTGCAGGCGGCCGAGGGGCTGTTCGAGCCGGTGGCGTTCGAGCCCGGCAGCGGGACGTGGCGGCTTTTTCCGCGCCCGATGCTGGACCGGGTACTGTTGCAGGCCGGCCGGCAGGGTGGGCCCCAGGATGCCGATTGGCAGTCGTTGGTCGATGAGGCCGAGGGCGCGCTGCGGTCAACGCCGGTCTGGCGGGGCGGCGCCGGCGACTGGCTGCTGGGCATCGGCGCCGGCTGGTGGCTGCCCGGCCATGCCGCACGCATCCTGGCTCTGAAGCGCTCCGGCGTCGCCTACGCCAATTTCGTGCACGATGTGCTGCCGCTGACGGTACCCGAGCATTGCGGCGCCGACCTGGTGCGCGGCTTCGCCCAGCACTTCGCCACCATCTGCCTGCTGGCCGACCACGCGGTGTGCAACAGCGAGGCGTCGCAGGCGGATTTCGAGACCTGGCAGCGCCGGTTGCTGCCCGGGCTGGCCATTCCCAGCAGCGTGCTGCGGCTGGATGCCGCGGTGGCAATACCGCCCGAGAGCGGGAAGCGCGGCAATTTTGTGCTGGCGGTCGGCACGGTGGAGTCGCGGAAGAATCAGCTCGGGCTGCTGCGCGCCTGGCTGCGGCTGATCCGCGCGCATGGGGAGGCCGCGGTGCCGCGGCTGGTGATCGTGGGGCTGCACGGCCATTTGTCGGAGCAGGTGGTGCAGCTGCGCGAGGCATCGCCCGAGCTGCGACGCCACGTCGAGTTCCGCCACGCCCTGCCGGATGGCGAGCTGGACGCGCTGTATGCCGGCTGCCTGTTCACCGTGTTCAACTCCTACGCGGAGGGCTGGGGCCTGCCGGTGAGCGAAA
>CAXTJY010000343.1:0-5028 GCA_964244395.1 uncultured Rhodovarius sp. | reverse complement strand
CCTCGAACTCGATGACCATGCCGGCGCGCATCTGGTTGGCCTGCATCTTCGCCATGGGCGGTACCCTGTCGTGTCTCGTGGTGAATGTGGTGGCGCGGTGCCTACACGCAGGTCAGGGCTTGGGCAAGGCGGCGGGGGTGGCCGGGCCCTGACGACCACGGCCCGGGGCGGCGCCTGGGACGGGTGACGCTCTCAGACGTTCGGAGATCGTCGGCTCGGGGGGCGGCCATGAAGATGGCCAAAGCCTTTAGAATTTGTTGAGTATAAAATGGATCGTTAACCATATAGAACCGCAATTATCAATAATCTGCCAACGAATTTGGCATTGATTCACAATAAAACCTGCCTTCCATTAACCGCGGCGCAATCGAATTGGCGCTCTATCCGCGCGAAAGCCCGGATACGCAAAATGCGCAGCATCGCCTTCAGCGGCACCTTGCCGCCAACCTTGATGGAAAATGCCCGCCCGCATGGCTGGGCCGGTGGGCTGCAGATCGGCATCGATCCCACCCTGGTCAGCTTCGTGGACGTGATCGGCACCGCTGACCTCTATATCGACAGCAGCTTCGACCGCAGCACCGGCACCGTTTCGCTGTGGAACATCGCCACCCCGGATTATGACGGCTTTATCCGCATCGCGGCCGACCCCGTCATCCGCTTTCAGATCCGGGTCTTCCTGGCCGACGGCACCCAGGGGCTGAGTGCCGGCACCTACACGCTGGCGGTGGGCGACGTGGACGACACGCCGCCCACCGCCCTGCGGTTCGCCAGCGGCGGCAACGTGGCGCCCGGCGACATCGGCGCCACCATCGGCACCCTGTCGGTGACAGACCCGGACAGTACCGGCCCCTTCCACTTCACCATCGACCCCACCGATGCCTGGCAGTACGAGATCGTCGGAACCACGCTGAAGCTGAAGCCGGGCATGACAGTGGCGATCAGCGACGGTCCGTTCCGGTCGCTGACCATCGACGTGTCCGATGGGCTGCACTCCGCCGCCCACCGGCTCGACATCAGCGTGGTCGCGGCACCGGGCGAGCAGGCAGTGCTGGATGTGCTGGATCCTTGGGAGGTCAGGTCGGGCTTCAGTTTCAAGACGACCGACACCGTCTCGGCCTTGCGCGGCAGTTGGGAGCTGGACCACATCGAATATTACGGCACGGCGTTGATGGATGTGGCGTTGAAGGACGGCGCGCATGTCTGGCTGCCGGGCGTGCAGCGCATCGAGTTCCTGAACGGCACGCTGGACATGCGCGAACATGGCTCGTCCGACCTGACGAACGCCGCCTACCAAACCGTGCTGGGGCGGCTGGCCGACCGGATGGGGCTCGGCATGGCGTCGCGGGCGATGGATGCGGGGCAATACACCGTGGAAGGGCTGATCGGCGACCTGCTGGGGAGCGGCGAGTTCCAGCTGCGCTACGGCAAGCTGACCAACGAACAATTCGTCCGCGTGCTGTACAACAACACCGAGGGCGGGGTGCCGTATGAGCCCGGGGTGCAGGGTTGGAAGAGCGCGCTGGATGCCGGCGCCTCGCGCGTGCAGGTCGCGCAATCCTTCGCCACCTGGGCCGTCACGCTCAACAACATCGATGCGGTGCACCCGCATGGCTGGTGGCTGGAGCGGCCCTATGGCGCGCATCTCGCCTCCATTTACGACGTGGCGCTGGATCGGCTGCCGGACAGGGGCGGCTTCGACTATTGGATGGGCGAGCTGGAAGGCGGGCGGATCGGCCTTACGAACCTGGCGGTGCTGTTCGGCCGCTCCGACGAGTTCGTTGCCCGCAATGCGAACCGGACGACGGAGGATTTCGTGCGGGAGTTGTACCGCTCGGCGCTGGATCGGGAGCCAGATCAGGGCGGCTTCAATTACTGGGTGAATGGGCTGGATGCCGGGGTGCTGGGGCGTGACCAGATGATCTTCAGCTTCGGCTTCAGCCCCGAGAAAATGGGTGGTCTGGCGGCGCTGCCGGCCAGCGAGCCCTTCTTGTTCTAACCCGTTGACGCTAGGCGTTCCAATTGTATATCTCCTAAATACGCAGTTCAGGACGTAAGTTATGGCGAGCAAGCCGACAGGCGCGGAGGCCATCAAGCTGCAAAGCGCGGGGCTGCGCGGAGACATCGCCGAACAGCTGGCGTTGCCGGAGATTCGAGGCGGCATTTCGGAGAGCGCCTATACGCTGCTGAAGTTCCACGGCACCTATGAACAGTTCGACCGCGATACAGCCACCGCCCGCAAGCAGGCCGGCGAGGACAAGGATTGGTCCTTCATGGTGCGGGTGCGGGCGCCGGCAGGGCGGCTGACCGCCGCGCAGTGGCTGGCGCTGGACGAGTTGGCGGACAGCCATGCCGATGGGACGCTCCGGCTGACGACGCGGCAGGGGCTGCAATTCCACACTGTTCTTCGGGGTAATCTGGCTGCGGCCATCGCCGCCATCGACGCTATGCTGCTGACCACCATGGCGGCTTGCGGCGACGTGGTGCGCAACGTGACGACGACGCCGGCGCCGATCCGCGACGCCGCGCATGCCCGGTTGGAGGCGGAGGCGCGGCGGCTTTCGGCGGCGCTGCTGCCGCGCACCCGCTCGCATCACAGCCTGTTCCTGGGCGAGGAAGCCGTCGGCACGGCGGAAGAGCCGCTATATGGCCCGACCTACCTGCCGCGGAAATTCAAGATCGGCCTGGTGCACCCCGCCGACAACACCGCAGACATCCTGACCAACGACCTCGGCTTCATCCTGGTCGATGAGGGCTGGATCGTCACCATCGGCGGCGGCATGGGGATGACGCACAACAAGCCCGCCACCTATCCCCGGCTGGCCGATGCGGTGGCGCTGATCGGGCCGGCCGAGGTGCTGGAGATGGCCCAGGCAGTGGTGCGGCTGAGCCGCGACCATGGCGACCGCACGGACCGTCGGCACGCCCGGTTGAAATACGTCGTGGCGGAGCGCGGCGTGGAATGGGTGCGGGCGCGGCTCGAGGCCGATTTGGGCCGCGCTTTGGCGCCCGCACCGGCAACGCCATCCTTCACGCTGCCGGAGTTGCTTGGCTGGCACGAGCAGGGCGACGGGCTGTGGTGGCTCGGGCTGCCGGTGCCGTCCGGCCGGGTGCAGGGCGCGTTGCGGGCGGCGCTGCGGGAGGTGGTCGCCCGCTTTGGGCTCGATCCGATCGCCACGCCGCAGCAGGACCTTTTGCTGTCCAACATTCGTGAAGAGGATCGGGCGGCGGTGGAGGCCATGCTGACCGCGCATGGGGTGACCTTCGCCGAAGCGCTCAGCCCGCTGCGCCGCTGGTCCTTGAGCTGCACGGCGCTGCCCACCTGCGGCCAGGCGCTGACCGAGGGCGAACGGGCGCATCACCCGATGCTGGAGGATGTGGAGCGGGTGCTGGCGCGGCACGGGCTGCTGGGCGAGCGCATTTCGCTGCGGCTGACCGGTTGCCCGAATGGCTGCGCCCGGCCCTACGCCGGGGATATCGGGGTGGTGGGGCGGTCACCCGGCATCTACTCGCTGTTCGTCGGCGGCGATTTCGAGGGGACGCGGCTGAATTTCCCGGTGGCGGACAAGGTGGCGCAGGAGGCGGTGGGGGCGACGCTGGAGCCGTTGTTCATGGCATGGAAAGCCGGGCGCGCCCCGCGCGAAGGGTTCGGCGATTTCTGCGCGCGGATCGGAGCCGATACGTTGCGCGGGCTGCTTGCGCCGCGCCAGGCCGCCTAACCCGGCAGCCGCACCCGAGCCCGCAGCCCCCCTAACGGGCTCTCGTCCAGCATGATCTCGCCACCGTGTCGCCGCACGGCGTCGCGCGCGATGGCCAGGCCCAGCCCCGTGCCGGTCGCCGAGCCCGATGCGAAAGGTTTGAATGCGGCCTCCCGCTCGGCCTGCGGAATGCCCGGCCCGTCATCATCCACGGTAATCTCCACCCAGCCGTCCCGCGCGGTCGCCGCCAGCTCCACCCGGGTGCCGTGCCGCCGGGCATTGTCCAGCAGGTTGCCGAGGGCGCGGCGCAGCGCGCCTTCGCGCAGCCGCAGCCGCAGCGTGACAGGGGCGGACAGCGCCACTTCGCCGCCGCTGCGCCGGGCGCTCGCCGCCAAATCCTGCAGCACCGGCACCAGGTCCATCTCGCGCGTGGCCTCCAAACCCTCGCCTCGGGCGAAGGCCAGGTAGGTCTCCACCAGCCGCTCCATCTCCTCCGCGTCCTGCGTCAGGCCGGCGATGTCCTCCTCCGTGTCCGGCCCACGCGGCAGCATGGACAGGCTCAGCCGCATCCGGGTCAGCGGCGTGCGCATGTCGTGGCTGATGCCGGCCAGCATTTCCGTTCGCTGTTCGACAAATCTCCGGATGTTGTCCTGCATCTGATTGAAGGCGATCGCGGCCTGACGCACCTCGCTCGCACCCTCCGGCTTGATCGGCCCCGCGTCATGGCCCTGGCCGAAATCCTGTGCCGCGGCCGCCAGCCGGCGGATGGCGCGCACCTGGTTGCGCATGAACAGCACGGCCACGGTGGCCAGCAGCAGCGCCGAGCCCACCAGCCAGATGACGAACCAGTAAAGCGTGGCGCTGAACAGCCGCTTACGCGGTGCCTCCACACTCAACACGCCGCCGGCGAGCTGCACGCGGATAACGATGTTCTGCGGATCGCTCAGCCAATCGGCATCGAAGGGCAGGGCGACCAGGCGTGCCAGCGCGTCGTTCAGATCGGTCTCGAGCGGGAGAAGGGGGCTCCAGGGCGGCCGCGCCGGCACCGGGCCAAGCTGCGCCCCGGGTTCGATGGCGATGCCCAGCCCCAGCCGCCAGGTGCTTTCCCGCATGATGGCGCCGTTCGCTTCCGGGACCTGTTCCAGCAGCTGGGCCACCATGCCGATCTCGCCGGCGAGCGAGCTGGCGAGGCGGCGGGAGATGACGTCGAGATGCCCGCCATAGAAAGCGGTCAGCGCCACCGCCTGCACGATCAGCAGCGGCACCAGGATGAGCAGCACCGAGCGCGCCAGCAGGCCGCGGGGAGCTGCGCCGGGTCGTCGCGGGCCACCTC
>CAXTJY010000342.1:0-5041 GCA_964244395.1 uncultured Rhodovarius sp. | reverse complement strand
CTCACGCCGTGCCGGCCGCGCAGCCGCTCGGCGATGGCGTGGTTGATCTCGGCCGGTCCCGCCGCCAGCTCGCGGCCCAGCCCTTCGCACAGAGTTTCGATGGCGGCGAAGTGGTTGGCGCGGTCGTGGAAGAAATCGCGCGCCTCTTCCAGCGGCAGCACGATGCGCCGCCCGCTGGGCAAGGCCAGGCCGGCACTGTCTTCCCTTGCCACGCGCCAGGCGCGGTACAGCGCCAGCACGGCGCGGGCGGCGTTGGGCGCGCTGCCGGCCAGCGCTTGCATCTCGGCGTCCGGGATCGGTTCGGCACCAAGCGATGGGTCGGTGAAGACCTCACGCAGGCCTTGTTCCAGGGCGCGCTCGCTCTGCCCCGACAGGGCGGCGACGTCCACGCCCAGGACACCCGTCAGCTTGATCAGGACGGCGGCGGTGACGGCGCGCTGGTCGTGCTCGATCAGGTTCAGGTAGCTGGCCGAAATGCCGAGGCGGGTGGCAAGGGCGTTCTGGGTCAGGCCGCGCTCCAGGCGGAGACGACGCACGGCGCGGCCGATGAGCGGCTTGGACATGGCCGGAACGCTCCGCCGAACGCAGCAGCGTTGTCAATTATTGACTCGGCAGCGCCTTTAAAGAACCCCCCACCCCAGCGTCCTGCGGATGGAAATGCCGAAGATGTCGGAAAGGTCCCGTTCGTTGAGCACATCCGGAGTCGCGCCCAGCGCCGCCAGCCGCCCGTTCTCGAGGATCGCCACCCGGTCGGCCACGAATGCGGCCTCGTTGATGTCGTGCAGGATGACCAGCACCGCCACGCCCTCGCCCGCCATCTTGCGCAGCAGGGTGAGGATCGCCAGCCGATGCGCCGCGTCCAGGCTGGCGGTCGGTTCGTCCAACAGGATCGCAACCGGGCCCGGCGCACCGTCGAGCTGAGCCAGGGCGCGGGCCAGCTGCACCCGCTGCCGCTCGCCCCCGGACAGGGTGGCGTAGGCACGCCCGGCGAAGTGCGACACCCCGGCGCGCTCCAGCGCGGACCACACCGCCGGCTCGTCCCGCCCGGCCTGGGTTGTGCCGTGCCAGGGTAGCCGGCCCAGCATGGCGACGGCCCAGGCCGTCATCGGAAAGGCCAGCTCCACGCTCTGGCTCACCACCGCCCGGCGGCGGGCCAGCGACAAGGCGTCACCGGGGCCGCCGGCCCAGCGAACCTCGCCACTGGTCGGCCGCAGCTCGCCAGCCAGGGCGCGCAGCAAGGTGGACTTGCCGGCCCCGTTCGGGCCGATGACGGCCAGTACCTCGCCTTGGCGGACCTCCAAGCTGATCTCGCGCAGCAGGGCGCGCCCGCCGGCCAGCACGCTGATCCCGCGAGCCTGGATCATGCGCCGCCGATTCGATGACGCAGCAGCCACAGGAAGAAGGGCGCGCCGATCAGAGCGGTGACCACGCCCACCGGCAGCTCGGCCGGCGCCGCCAGGCTGCGTGCCGCCAGGTCAGCCAGCACCATCAGGCTGGCACCCATGAAGGCCGCGGCGGGCAGCAGCACCTTGTGGTCGGCGCCCACCAGCAGCCGCGCCAGATGCGGCACCACCAGGCCGACGAAGCCGATCAGGCCAGCCAGCGCCACCCCGGCGGAAACCGCCACCGCCGCCAGGACCACGGCGATGCGCTTGGCCGGCTCCACCCGCAGGCCGAGATGGAAGGCCTCGCGCTCGCCCAGGGTCAGCGCGTTCAGCGCGCGCGCCATCGGCAGCATGCCCAGGCACGGCAGCAGCACCAGCACGACCGCCACCGGCAGCTGCACCCATCGCGCGCCGGCCAGGCTGCCCAGCGTCCAGAAGGTGATGTCGCGCACCTGCCTGTCGTCGGCCATGAAGATCAGCACGCCGGTCAACGCCCCGCACAGGGCGTTGACGGCCACGCCGGCGAGCAGCAGCGTCGCCACCCCCGTCACGCCGCCCCGGGTCGCCAGCCGGGCGATCAGCAGGGTGGCCGTCATGCCGCCGATGAAGGCGGCGATGGGCAGCAGCCAGAGGCCCAGCGCGCCGGCGCGGCTGCCGAACAGCGTGGGCCCCAGCACGATGGCGCCCACCGCCGCCAGCGCCGCCCCGGCGGAGACGCCGATCAGCCCGGGGTCGGCCAGCGGGTTGCGGAACAGCCCCTGCATTACCGCGCCGCCCAGCGCCAGGCCGGCGCCCAGCATGGCCGCCAGCAGCACCCGCGGCGCCCGCACTACGCCCAGAATGGCGGCGTCCCGCGCATATTCGGCCGGCAGCGGCGCCAGGCCCAGCAGGTCGGACAGGGTCGCGAGCAGGCCGGCTGGCGTCACCCGCGTCGGGCCGAGCATGGCACCTGCCGAAAGCGCACAGAGCAGCAGCAGGCACCCCGCCAGCGCCACGGGGCCGGGCCGGGCCACCCAGGGCCGGGAGGCGGCCTGGCCTTGGATCAGGCTACCGTCCACGGCCGCTCCGGCAGCGCCGGAAATGGCTGCACGCCATGCAGCGCCCGCGCCAGCGCCAGCCGGGCATGCGCCGCGCGGGGGCCGAAATTCAGCAGGAAGGTGCCGTCGAAGCTCAGCATCCGCCCATTGCGCGCCGCCGGGGTCACCGCCAGCGCGGGCGTGTTGAAGGCGGTGGCGGCCCCGCCGGCCTCGGCCAGCGCGTGCTCCATCATCAGGATGAAGTCGGGCGCCAGCATCGCCGCCGATTCGGCCGACAGCGGCCGGTAGCCAGGGAATTCGCGCACCACGTTCTGCCCGCCGGCGGCCGCGATCATCGCATCCGCATGGGTACCGCGGCCGGAGACCAACGGCGCCCCGCGCGCCAGCGACAACACGAACAACACGCGCGGCCTGGCCCGCAGCGCCGCCAGCGGCGTGTCCAACAGCGCCCAGTCCGCTGCCTCCGCCTGGGCCAGCGCCTCGCCGTCGCAGCCCAGCACGGCGGCGATGGCGCGTGCCTTGCCCGGCGCCGCGCCGGGCCCGGCGCTGTCATCCACCTGGGTGATGGGCATGCGTGCGGCGCGCAGCACCTGCACCACCTCAGGCGGCCCGGCATCGGTGGACAGCAGCAGGTCCGGCGCCATGCCCACGATCCCCTCGGTGGGCAGCGCGCGCATGTAGCCGATCTGCGGCAGCGCCGCGCAGGCGGCGGGGTGGCGGCTGGTGCTGTCCACCGCCATCACCCGGCTGCCCTGGCCCAGGGCGAACACCGTCTCGGTCAGCGCACCGCCGACGCAGACGATGCGAGTAGGGCCGATCTGGGCGGCGGCCGCCGTGGCCAGGCCGAGCCCCGCCAGCGAACGCCGCCCGATCATGCCGCCGGCACCCGCAAGGAGTGCCGCTCGGCGACCTTGGCGACGACCTCCCGCCAGTCGCCCAGTTCCGGCTTGCCCGGCTTGCGGGCGCCGAAGAGCTGCGCCACCACGCCGCCCGCCTCGTCCAGCAGCTCGATGCTGGTCACGTCGCCATCATCCGTCGGCTTCACCACGCGCCAGGCGGCGGCGACGCCGGATTCGCGCAGGTGCAGGTTGAACTCGGGGTCCAGCACGTTGAACCAGCCGCCCGGCGAGGGCATCAACCGCTTCACCGGCCCGGTGTGGATCTGGATGGCGGATTTGTTGCCGACGAAGACCATGATCGGCACCCCGGCCTCGGCCGCCAGGGTCAAGGTGGCGGCGGCGGCGGCGGGTTCCAGCGGCAAGGCCAGGTCGTCGCCAGCCAGTTCCAGCGCCTGGCGTCGGCTGGCCTTGTGGGTCTTCAGCAGCTTCACGAAATCATGCGTGTCGCGCAGCGCCCGCCAGTCGGTGCGCAGCGCGGCGCCATCGACCTCGGTCTCGACCGCGGGGGCCTCGGCCGCCGCCGCGGTCTGCGGTGGCGGCGGCGCGTCGGCGGCGGTGAACTCGCCTACCAGCGCCTGCCAGGCCGCCAAGTCCGTCTTGCCTTCGACGGCAAAAATCTTGTGCGCGGCCTCGCCGTCACGGTCGAAGATCTGGATCGAGGGCCGGGCGCCGCCCAGCGCGTAGCCGTGCCGCCAGCGGCCGGGGAACAGCCGCAGGTCGATGTCCGGCCCCAGCACCAGAATGTGGCCGGGCCCGGTGGAGACATCGATGAAGGTGCCGTGCCGCTCATGCACCGCATGCTCGTTGCGGGTCAGCGCCATGATGTGGCCAAGCCGCGGCAGCGCGGCGAACAGCGCCGGCCAGTCCGGCCGCAGCGGCGTGGCCGGGCCGGTGGCGCCGGCGGCCACCAGCGCGGCCTCCGTGGCACCCAGCCGCTGTGCCGCGTCGCGCGCGCGGACGTGGCGATTCTCCTGTCGCAAGATCTCGTAGCGCTCGATCAGTTCGTTCATGGCAACCTCCGTTCGGTCAGTTCAGGCGAAAATGCACCGGCACCTCGACCCAGGCCTCGACGCGCTGGCCGTCGCGCGAGGCAGGTTCGAAGGCCCAGCGTCGGACGGCGGCGGCGGCAGCGCTGTCCAGCATATTCTGACCCGAGGAGCGATGGATACGCACTTCGCGCGGGTCGCCGTCGGGATTCAGCAAAGCGCGGATCACCACCGTGCCGGTGAGGTCCAGTTCGATGGCGCGGGCCGGGTATTCCGGCGGCTGCGGGGCCCGGCGGAAGCGCGGCGCGGTGATCAGCGGCGGGCCGGCGGACGCGGCGGCGCCTGGCGCGGCGGAGGCAGCCGCCCCGGCAGGGGCGGCCGAAGCCCACTGGCTGGCGCCGGCACCGGAGGCCGGGCTGGGCCTGGCGGTTGGCCGCTGCGCTGCCTGGCGCGGCGCGGCGGCCGGGCGCGCCGCCGGGGCGTGGGGCGCAGGCTGCTGCTGGACGGGTCGGCGATCCGCCATCTGCTCGGCCGGCCTTGGCGGGGTGGCGGGGGTATCGACCGGCGGCGCCGGTGGTGGGGATAGGGCCAAGCTGGTCGGGGGCGACGGAGGCATGGCGGCGGCCATCGGCGGCGTGGGTAGGGGAGGCACGATCGGAGCGGCCAGCACCGCCGGTTGGGACGGGCTTCCGGTGGGCGGCGGCGGTGGGATGAGCTGGGGCGGGCTCACCGTA
>CAXTJY010000341.1:0-5048 GCA_964244395.1 uncultured Rhodovarius sp. | reverse complement strand
TAAGCTCATCAGCCACCATACGCCGAGCCAAAGAATCGCCGCTAAAACAGTGGTGCCGAGGATGATGACGCCCACCCGGGTGCGCACCGGCGCACCGCGCCAGCCTCCAGGGGTCGAATCACCCGTCACATCCGGCCGCACCCCGATGGGAAGCACGCAGAACAGCGCCACCCACCAGATGAGGAAATAGACCAGCGCGCCAGAGACAGCGCTCATACCCGCAGAAGATGCACTTCCACGTTCGGCCGCTTCTTCAGCCGGCGCCCGACGGATTTGCGCAGCGCCGCCCGGGCGGCCTCCCGCAGCGCATTGTCCTCACGCTTCAAGCCGGGAGGCAGATCCATCACCACGCGGGCCAGCTCGTTCGCCAGCTGCTCCGGCTCCTCGCCCTCGGCATCGAACAGGCCTGGAGCCGCCACCTGTGGCCGCCCCAGCACCTTGCCGGCGCGGTCCACCGCGAAGCTGGCCACCACCACGCCGTTGAACAACATGCGCTTGCGGGCGCCTAGCACGCCGCCTTCCAGCGGCAGCAGCCGGTTGCCGTCGATGGCCAGGCGGCCGACCACGGCGCTGTCCACCACGTCGGCCCGGCCGGGCGCGAGGCGCAGGATGTCGCCATCTTCCACCAGGATGGCATCGGCGCCGCAATCCTCGGCCAGTGCCGCGTGTTCGGACAAATGCCGCCACTCGCCATGCACCGGCACGCAGTATTTCGGCTGCACCAGCGCATAGAGGCGCTTGAGCTCATCACGCGCCGGGTGGCCGGAGCAATGCACCGGCGCGTCGTTGGCAGTGATCACCTTGCAGCCGGCCCGACTCAACTCGTCCTGCATGCGCAGCACGCCGCGTTCATTGCCGGGGATCATCCGGGCCGAGAAGATCACCGTGTCGCCCTCGCCCAGCGAGATGTTGGGGTGGGTGTCGGCGGCGATCTTGGACAGCGCGCTGCGCTCCTCGCCCTGGCTGCCGGTGCACAGGATGACCAGCTCGTCATCGCCCTGGTGCTGCGCCTCGTCCTCATTGAGGAAGTCCGGCACGCCCTTCAGATAGCCGCATTCGCGCGCCGAGGTGACGGCATTGCGCAAAGAGCGCCCGAACAGCGCCACCTTGCGGCCTGCCGCCTGGGCGGCCATGGCCACGCTCTCGACGCGGGCAATGTTGGTGGCGAAACAGGTCACGGCGATGCGGCCCTGCAGCTCGCCGATGACCTTAATCATCGCCTCGCGCACCGATGCCTCGGAGCCGGCGCGGCCCTCGACCATGGCGTTGGTGCTGTCGCAGACCATGGCCAGCACGCCCTCCTGGCCCACGGCGGCGAAGGCCGCCTCGTCGGTCGGCGGGCCGACCAGCGGGTTGGGGTCCAGCTTCCAGTCGCCGGTGTGGACGACGACGCCGTGACGAGTGCGGATGACCAGCGCCTGCGCCTCGACGATGGAGTGGCTGACGCCGATGAACTGACACTCGAAGGGCGCCAGCGAGAACTTGCCGCCGGGCTTCACCGTGTGCAGCTTCACCTCCTGCGCCAAGCCCACCTCGCCCAGCTTGCGGCGCAGCACGTTGATGACGAACGGCGTGCCCCAGATCGGGCATTTCAACTTGCGCCACAGATGGGCGACAGCGCCGATATGGTCCTCATGCGCGTGGGTGATGACCAGGCCAACCAGTTTTTCGCGGCGCTCGGCCAGCCAGACGGGGTCCGGCACCATCACCTCAACCTCGGGCAGCTCGGCGCCACCGAAGCCGATGCCGCAATCGACGGCGAGGAATTGCCCGTCACAGCGATAGACGTTGAAGTTCATGCCGATCTCGCCCGTCCCCCCAAGGGGGATGAAGGCGAGGTCGCTCGTGTTCAGTTCGGTCATACTCTTCCTAGGGCCGCGGAAGGCGGCGTTGCAGTCGTCAGGGATGTCGGCGCGCGGGGCGCGCAATGTCTCGGCTTATATAGGGCGGGGATGTAAATGTTTCGCCCCCCGGGGGCGGGTTATTCCAGCTCGGCCCGGATACGGCTCGGCAGGGATGGCGCCGGATTGCGCAGCGCGAGCAGCCGCAGCCCTTCCAGTGTGATGTCCTGGTCGATCCGCTCGATGACCAGCGTGCCTTCCGCGAAGAGCGGCGCCAGCCCGCCGGTGGCGATCACCTTGAGCGGCGCGCCGTATTCGCTTTTCACCCGGGAGACGATGCCCTCGATCAGCCCGACATAGCCCCAATAGATGCCGGACTGCATGGCGGCGACCGTGTTGCGACCGATGGCGGCCTGCGGACGGCCGATGCCGATGCGCGGTAGCCGGGCGGCCGCTTGGTGGAGCGCCTCGATCGACAGGTTGATACCGGGCGCGATGACGCCGCCCAGGTAGGCCCCATCGGCGTCCACCACGTCGAAGGTGGTGGCGGTGCCAAAGTCGATGACAACCAAAGGGCCCTTGTAGTGGGTATGCGCCGCCAGTGCGTTCAGAAGCCGGTCGGCGCCGACGTCATTGGGCGTATCGACCCGGATGTCGAAGCCCCAGTCCAGAGCGGCGCGGGCCACCAGCGGCTCAGTGGTGAACCAGTCGCGGCAGAGGCGTCGGAGGTTGTACAGGGCGGCCGGCACCACGGTGCCGATGACGCAGCGGGTGACCTGGATCGGCTTAAGGCCGCTCATCTGCATCAGCGCCAGCAGCCAGACGGCGTATTCATCCGAAGTGCGGGCGGCGTCGGTACGGATCCGCCATCGTCCGCGCCACTGGTGCCCGTCATGCACCGCGACGACGACATTGGTGTTGCCCGCATCGATGGCGAGAAGCATCAGCCGATTTCCCCCACATGGACCGCGTGGACGCGCCCGCCGGTGGCCAGCAGCAGCCCGCCATCCTCCGACAGGCCTTCATAGCGCCCGGCGAGGCGGGTGGCACCCTGGAGAATGGAGAGGTGGGCGCCCGGCTCCGGCCCGGCGGCGATCCAGGCGGCGCGGATGGGGGCGAAGCCGTCGGTGACGCGGATGCGGCGCCAGTGGGAGAGCGCGTCGAGCAGGCGGGCGGCAAAGTCTTCGGGCGGTTCCGAGCCCAACGCCGCGGTGGCGCGGCCGGGCACCTCAGGCGCGAAGGCCAGATTGACGCCGAAGCCGAAGACGATCCAATCGAGCTCGCCCGCTGGAGTGGAAGCCGTTTCGGTGAGGATGCCGCCGGCCTTGGCGCCAGCCAGCATCAGGTCGTTGGGCCATTTCAGGCGGGCGGTCGGGCCGGCCACCTGATGCAGCGCGACGGCGGCCAGCAGTGCCCATTGCGGCGCCTCACGCAGCGGCCCGCGCGGCCGCAGCAGGATGGAAAGATGCAGGTTGCCCGCAGGCGAATCCCAGGCTCGGCCCTGGGTGCCGCGGCCCGCGGTCTGGCGACGGGCCAGGATGGCGAGGCCTTCGGGCTCGCCCCGCTCGGCCAGCTGGGTCAGCAGGATTGAAGTGCTGGGCAAGCTTTCATGGATGGCAAGCCGGAAGCTCACCCCAGTAGCGAAGCCACCGCGTTTCGCGCCGCGGCCAGCAACGGGGCCGGGAAAAGGAAGAAGAAGGCGGTGAACAAGCCACTGCCCGCCAACACGACCGACACGCCGGTGGGCCGCGGGTCGAAGGCCGGCAGAGCGGGGTCGAAATACATCACCTTGATCACCCGCAGGTAGTAATAGGCGGAGACGATGGAGCTCAGCACGCCGACCACGGCGAGGAAGATGAAGCCGTGCTCGATGGCCGGCAGCAGCACGTAGAGCTTGCTGAAGAAGCCGGCCAGCGGCGGCACGCCGGCCATGGAGAACATGAACACCGCCATGGCCAGGGCCATCGCCGGGTCCGTCTTGCCGAGGCCGGCCAGGTCGTCCACGCCCTCGACGGCGCGTCCATCGCGCCGCATGGCGATGAGCACGCAGAAGCTGCCGACGGTCATGAACAAATAGATTGCCATGTAGACGACGACGCCGCGCAGGCCGCTCTCGCCCCCGACCGCGAGGCCCATTAGCGCGAAGCCGACATGGCCGATGGAGGAATAGGCCATCAGCCGCTTGATGTTGCGCTGGCCGATGGCGGCGAAGGCACCCAGCACCATCGAGAGCAGCGAGCACAGCACGATCACCTGCTGCCACTGCGCAGCGACATCGCCGAACGGGCCGGCCAGCACACGGGTGAGCAACGCGATGGCCGCGATCTTGGGGGCCGCGGCAAAGAAGGCGGTGACCGGGGTGGGCGCGCCCTCATAGACATCTGGCGTCCACATATGAAACGGCACGGCCGAAATCTTGAAGGCCAGGGCGGCGATGATGAAGACGATGCCGACGATAACGCCCGCGCCTACGCCCTCGCGGGCTGACAGCGCATCCGCCAGCCGGTCGAAATTCATCGTGCCGGCAAAGCCATAGACCAGCGAGGCGCCGTACAAGAGCAGCCCGGAGGCCAGCGCGCCAAGGACGAAATACTTGAGCCCAGCCTCGGCGGAACGCGGATTGTCCCGGTCGATGGCGGCGATGACGTAGAGCGGCAGCGAGAGCAGCTCCAACCCCATATACAGCGCCATCAGGTCGTTGGCCGAGATCATCACCATCATGCCGACGGTGGCGAACAGCACGAGCACCGGGAATTCGAAGCGCGACAGCCCCTGCTTCTGGAAAAAGTCCATCGACATGATGAGGCCGGCGGCGGCACCCAGCAGGCAGAGCACCTTCATGAAGCTGGCAAAACTGTCGGCGACGTACTGGCCGCCGAAGGCCACGCCCTGCTTCTGCGCCAGGGTCAGCGCCGCCGCCAGCAGCAGCGCGCCCAGCGTGGCGATGGAAACCGGGAAGGTCATGTCGCGCTTCGGCACCACGCCGGCCACCAGGATGGCAAGTCCGCTCAGGGCCAGCACCAGCTCGGGCATCGCCAGGGTCCAGTTCAAGGCGTGGTCTCCGAAACCTTGTTGACCAAGGTCGAGCCGCCATCACTGGTCATGACCGGCCCCCGAGCCGGCCATCTCCCCGACACCTCGGCGCAACCGCTCGGAGATGTCCGGGTCAAGCGCGGCCATGACGGATTGTGGCACGCGGTGGCGGAG
>CAXTJY010000340.1:0-5064 GCA_964244395.1 uncultured Rhodovarius sp. | reverse complement strand
GGTGAAGAGAGGCGCATTCCACGGCGTGATCGCCAGCACAACGCCGAAGGGCTCGGGCCGCAGATAGACCAAGTGACCGGAGGGGACGGGGATGGTTCGGCCTTCGATCTTGTCGGCCCAGCCGCCATAGTATTCGGCCATCTGCGCGACCACGCCGACCTCGGCCCGGCAATCGCGGATCGGCTTGCCGGTGTTGGCGCATTCCAGCCGGGCCAGGGGTTCGGCGGCGGCGCGGATCGCGGCGCCTAGCGCCCAGAGCCGCCGGCCGCGCTCAGCGGCGGACAGCGCCGCCCAGGCCGGCTGGCGGGCGGCGGCCTCGGCGGCAATAGCGGCGGCGTCGGAGGCGCCGTAACGCGCCATCGCCTCACCAGTGACCGGGCTGTGAAGGGTGATGTCGCCCTCCGGCAGGCCGGCTTCGGCCAGGATAGTCGCGTTCATGCGCGCGCCTCGGTGGTGCTGATCGGCGGGCGTCTGAAGCCAGGGTCGGCCGGCAGCCGGGCGACGCCTCGATGGTTGCGCCCGTCAGGTGTTCGAAGCGGGCATCGGCCCGGTACGTCATCCGTCATTGGCGGCCTCGAAGATGGCGGCGGGCACGCGATTGAACTCGGCATTGTCCGGCACCTTACTGTCCGTCCATGCCCGCACCGCAGCGGCGCAGGCGTTCAGGGGCGCGCCCACCGCCTCGGCCAGCTCCAACGCCAGCCGCGCATCCTTGCGCATCAACCCGGCCGAGAAGCCGGAATCGAAGGTGCCTGAAGCGATCCAGCGCGGCCAGTTGATCTCCGTGGCGGCGGACCTCCCCGTGGCGGCGTTCAACACCGGCAGCAGGGCGGCCGGTTCCAGCCCGGCGCGAGCCCCCAGCCGCAGCGCCTCGGCCGCGCACACCAGATGTGTCGCGACCAACAGGTTGTTGACCAGCTTGGCGACCTGCCCGGCCCCGGAAGGTCCGACATGCACCACCCGGCCCGTCAGCATGGCCAGCACCGGCCGGGCGCGTTCCAATGCCGCCGCGTCGCCGCCGATCATCATGGTCAGGCTGCCGGCCGCCGCGCCGGCGGGGCCGCCGGAGACCGGCGCGTCCAGATAGGCGAAGCCGCGCGACCCGGCCTCGGCCGCGAAGCCGCGCGCCGCGATCGGGCTGATGGTGGAGGTATCGACGATCACCGCGCCCTCCGGCAATGCCGGCCACAGCCCGGCCAGCGCCTCGGTCACCGCGCCGTCATGCGGCAAGGACAGCACCACCACGGGCTCCGCCGGCGTCGGCACGGCGCGGGCGCCCGCCGCCATCGCCTGGGCAAGTGCCTCCGGGTGCGGGTCCCACACCGCCGGCACCACGCCCTGGTCCAGCAGCCGCCCTACCATCGCGCCGCCCATGGCGCCCAGGCCGATCACCCCAACCGTCATCCACACCAATCCTTGCCCTTGGCCTGTTGATGCCACCATCGGCGCGCTACACGCGTACCATGCTCGCGCGCTTCCCCGTCCTTGGCCAGTTCCTCCGCTTCGGCGTCGTGGGCACCGCGGGCTTCGTGATGGATACGGCGGTGCTGTACGCCATGCTCGCGCTGGGGCTCGGGCCGTATGCCGGGCGGGTGGTGTCCTACCTCGCCGCCGCCACACTGACCTTCGCGCTGAACCGGGCCTGGACGTTCAGCGGCGCCGCGCGTGCGCCCGTCGCCCGGCAATGGGGTGCCTTCGTGCTGCTGAACCTGTTGGGCTTCGCAGCGAATTACGGCACCTATGCTGCCCTGGTCGCTGGCAGCGCCACCGTCGCCGCCCACCCCGTGCTGGGCGTCGCCGCGGGTTCCATCGCCGGCATGTTCATCAACTTCTCGGTCTCGCGCCGTTTCGTGTTCCGGGCGGCCTGAGGGGCGTGGCGGAGCTGATCCCGTGGCCCGACGCGGCAGCTGGGTTCTTCGCCAGTCTTGGGGTCGCCTGACATGCGCGTGGCCGACGTCGTGGCGGGCTTCCGCGCCGCCCTGCCGGAGGCCCGCATCGTGGTCTGCGACAATGCCAGCACGGACGGCACCGCCGCCACGGCCCGCGCCGCGGGCGCCGTGGTGCTGACCGAGCCCCGCCGCGGCAAGGGCAACGCCGTGCGCCGCCTCTTCGCCGATGTGGAGGCCGACGCCTACATCCTGGTCGATGGCGACGGCACTTATGACGCCGCCGCGGCCCCTGCCCTGCTGGCGCTGTTCCAGTCCGGCGGGCTGGATATGGTCACCGCCACCCGTGTCACCGCTGCCAGTGCCGCCTACCGGCCAGGCCACGCGCTGGGCAACCGCGCCATCACCAGCGCCATCGCCTGGCTGTTCGGCCAGGGCGCGCCCGACATGCTCTCCGGCTACCGCGTCTTCTCGCGGCGCTTCGTCAAAAGCTTCCCGGCCCTGGCGGAGGGCTTCGAGACCGAAACGGAGTTCACCGTCCATGCGCTGGAACTCGGCATGCCGGTGGGCAGCCTGGAGACGCCGTATCGCGAGCGGCCGCCCGGCTCGCACAGCAAGCTCAGCACCTATCGTGACGGTGCGCGTATTCTGTTGACGGTGCTGGGACTACTGAAAAGGGAGCGGCCCCTGCCCTTCTTTGGGCTGGTCGCCGCCGGACTTGCCGGATTCGGGGTGTTGCTCTCGTTGCCGGTGCTGGCGGAATTCGCCGCCACCGGGCTCGTCCCCCGCCTGCCCACCGCCGTTCTCAGCATGGGGCTGGTGCTGTCCGGCCTGCTCGCCCTCGCCTGCGGCCTGGTGCTGGACACTGTCACGCGGGGGCGGCGCGAGGCGAAACGGATCGCTTACCTGGCCTTTCCGCCGCCGCCACACACAGGATAACCGACATTTCATGACGCGGCTTGCGTCAACTTGACAGCCAAACCACGTGGAATGCGCTAGAACGGCGCATGACCACGCGTCTAAAATTTGCGTCTGCCCGACATTTCGGCCTTCACAAAGCCATCGTGGCCGCGCATTTGACCGCTTCACGCTCCGCTAACCAAGCCATGACCATGCTGGACCGCCCTTCCCAGAATGGGGCTGCCCGCGTCGCCTTGCCCCGTTTCGGGGAGGGCGCGCGGCACCCAAGAATTGAGAGCTTGCAGCCATGATGCCGCCGCGCCCCGGCCTGTTCGCGCCGAACCCGCTGAACGACACGCCGCTGGCCCGCGCCATCGCGTCCTGCCGGTCGCATTTCATGCTGGTCGGCGCCTTCTCCGGCGTCGCCAACATGCTGCAGCTCACCGTCTCGATCTACATGATGCAGGTGTTCGACCGGGTGCTGGCCACCCGCAACCTGGACACGCTGTTGTACCTGACGCTGATCGCCATCTTCGCCATCGGCATCCTGGCCATCCTGGAAGCGGTGCGCGGCACCATCATGCAGCGCGTCGCCAGCTGGCTGGAAAACCGGGTGGCGCCGGAGGGCTTTGCCCGCGGGCTGGAAAGCCAGCTGCGCGGCCGGCCCTACCGGATGGAGGCGCTGCGCGACCTGGCGGTGTGCCGGGGCTATCTCGGTTCGCCCGGCATGCTGTCGCTCTACGACGTGCCGTGGGTGCCGATCTACCTGGCGGTGATCTTCATGCTGCATCCGCTGATGGGCGCCATCGCCATCGGCGGCGCGGTGCTGCTTTTCGCCCTGACACTGGCCAATGAGTTCATCACCTCCAACCTGTTGCGCGAGGCCAACACCGCCGGCATGGCCAGCCAGCGCCGGGCCGACGCCATCGCCCGCAACGCCGAGGTCATCGACAGCATGGGCATGCTGCCGGCGGTGATGACCCGCTGGCGCGAGGGCGTCTCCAAGGCGCTGCCGCCGCAGCAGGCCGCCGCCGACCGCGCCGCCTGGATCATGGGCACGACCAAGTTCATCCGCCTGGCGGTGCAGATCGCCATCCTGGGCTTCGGCGCCTATCTGGTGCTGCAGCAGGAGCTGACCTCCGGCGCCTCGATCGCCGCGTCCATCATCATGGGCCGCGCCCTGGCGCCGGTGGAACAGCTGATCGGCGGCTGGAAGCAGCTGGTGCAGGCCAGGCAGAGCTACCGCCGGCTGCAGACCTTCCTGGCCCTGCCACGCATCCGCCCCGAAGGCATGAAGCTGCCGGAGCCGACCGGCGCGGTGCTGGTGGACCGCGTCTCTTTCGCCTTCCCTGGCCAGAACGTGGCGATGGTGAAGGGCGTCGCCTTCGAGCTGAAGCCGGGCGAATCGCTTGCCATCATCGGGCCGTCCGCTGCCGGCAAGACGACGCTGATCCGCATGCTGATCGGCGTGGCGCAACCCAACCAGGGGCATGTGCGGCTGGACGGCGCGGATGTGTTCATGTGGCAACGCGAGGATTTCGGCCGCTATGTCGGCTACCTGCCGCAGGATGTCGAGCTGTTCGACGGCACGGTATTCCGCAATATCGCCCGGATGGGCGAGGCGGAGCCGGAAGAAGTCTTCGAGGCGGCACGGCTGGCCGGCTGCCACGACCTGATCCTGCGGCTGCCGAATGGCTACGACACCGAGATCGGCGATGGCGGACAGCATCTGTCCGGCGGCCAGCGCCAGTTGATCGGTCTGGCGCGCGCCATGTTCGGCCGGCCGAAGATGGTGGTGCTGGACGAACCCAATTCCAACCTGGATGGCGACAGCGAGGCGGCGCTGACCCGCGCGCTGGAAGTGTTGAAGGCGCAGGGCTGCACCGTCGTGCTGGTCAGCCACCGGCCCGCCCTGGTGCAGGGAGTGGACAAGGTGCTGCTGCTGAAGGAAGGCGCGATCGAGATGTTCGGCCCGCGCGCCGAGGTGTTGAAGCGCCTGATGGCGCCGCCGCGCCCGGCCGAGATGCCGGCGCCGACGCCCATGGTCGTAGGGGGAGCTGCCTGAGATGAGCGACGTCATCGAACGCCCGATTCCGCCCGCGCCGGCGGCGCCACCCGCGGTGCGGAGCGCCCGCCCGGCCATCGACCTGCCCTTCGACGAATTGCTGGACGCCAAGCGGCCGCGCACCTGGGGTGCCACCGTTTTCGGCCTGGTCGTCATGATCGGCTTTTTCGGCGGCTTCATGGCGCTGGTCGTCGTGGGCCTCAAGGCGCGCCG